>JAICQW010000016.1 GCA_025937665.1 Nitrososphaeraceae archaeon
ATTGTTTTTGTCAATTCTTGGTTGGTGGAATTTCCTATATGTTTAGTCCAATCCTATCTTTATTCTCTTTTTTGACAATCATTCCAGCGTCAAAGGAGTCTGTTTTTGATCTAAATATCATTGCAAAGAACATGCATTACTTTCCACTCTGTGGTGGAATAATTGGTCTAATTGTAGGACTAGTTTCGCTATTCTCCTCTACTTTTTTGCCACAATATTTCTCTAGTTTTATAGTATTGGTAACGTTTGTTATTATTACAGGTGTACATCATATTGATGCATTAGCTGATTTTGCTGATGGAATTATGAAAAAGGGTGATAGAGAGTCCAAACGAAAAGCGATGTCTGACCCATATGTGGGCTCTGCTGGAACTACTGCACTTGTTATTAATTTTATAGGTTTGTACATCGCACTATTCAACTTTGAATCACCCATCAAGTTATTCTACGCGATAATTGTTGCAGAGATAATGTCCAAATATGTTATGGTAATGCAAGCATCTATTGGAACTTCTGCCTGGTCAGGTCTAAGCTCACCATTCACTATTGAGATGAAAAAACGAACCAAAATAACTATATCAATCATAATAACTGTAGTGTTAATATTCATCATACAAGGAATAATGGGGTTACTAACCCTAGGTATTGTAGTAATCACAGGTTTAATTATTTGCATCATCTCTTACAAGAATTTTGGGGGGGTAAGTGGTGATGTCTTCGGTGCTTCCAATGAAATTTCGCGCTTGTCATCGTTACTAATATTATCCATCTTTACTTTGTGAGATGACAAGAGAAATGTATGCATTAATTATGTGCGGTGGTAAGGGAGAAAGAATAAAAGACTTTTGTCGAGACAAAACGATGCTAGAATTTAAGGATAGACCGTTGATTGACCACATTATCCTTTCACTGAAAAAATCTGAACAATTCGTTAAAATATTCGCAGCCGCAAGTCATAATAGTAAAGCTACAATAAACTTCTTGAAAAACCATGATTATTTTCGTAGAGGTCTCCTTGAGGTAATAGAGACTACGGGTATTGATTATTCCACTGATCTTATTTCTGCTTTAGAAAAATTGACACCAGCCATAGTATTTGTAATTCCCGCAGATATGCCACTAATCACACCCGATATAATTAGGAAAATTATTTCTACCTGGGATGGGGACAAATCATCAATCTCAATTGTAATGGATAAGGAATTCATAGTGAAATTGGGTTTGTTACCCACCATATTACTAAAGCTAGATGACAAAGAATGCTATCATTCTGGAGTAAGCATTTTTGATTCATCCAAAGTACAAGCAGGAAAAATAGTAAAAGAACATTACATAACGTTGAATGACGAAAAGCTCGCCTTCAACGTAAATACGAAAAAGGATTACTTTATGTTAAAGTCTAAACTTAATCGAGCGTTGTAAGAATTTCCCCCAAAACATTTGCTCTTCCACCGGTTTTTTTTGCTATTGGGTTCCCACATGATTTACAATTAATATCACTTGTTGCATGAGAAAAAATAACTTGTTTTTCTTTGCAACTAGTGCATTGTACAGACAAAAAGTTGCTTTTTGGTTTTGGAATCAAAATATTTTCCCTCTTCATAACACATCACAATCTACGGCTGGATCTCCAGCTTTCGCATTCGCATCCCTTCCTTCATTGTTTTACGTTGACAGGTTTTACAGGTATATCTTAAGGTTATTTTCTTTGTAGTTTTGGCAGTTCTCTTTAGTTCTGGAAACTTTTGTCCGCCATATCCTTTCTTATCCTCAGCGTGTCTTCTAGCTCCTAAAGCAGTCTTTCTATCCTTGCCTTTCTTGTAGATGGCGACTGATTGAGTTGTATGTTTCTTGCATTTTGGGCAGAATTTTTTCAGCTCTTTCTGCATTTTCATATTTTGAAATAGCCACCTGTGGGTAATTTAAGGGCAGCGAACAGCCAAGTGTGTGTCTCGTCTTTAGAATCGGGATAGAACTGAGAGATATCGATTTTGCATTTTAGAGAATCTTAGCTGAACCATATTCCTTGAGAAAATCTAATATAGTGATTAATTTATTACCACATTAATAATGTTCGAAAGCATAATTCAACAAATAGTACCGGCGACTACTGAAAGCTTCGGAGTATGGATACCACTTGCATTTGGTTTGGCTGTTGGTCTAGCTTATGCAATAGCCTCCGCAGTACGAAAGGCAAAGTAGTATCGCGCCGAACTTTTTTCTTTTTATTCTAATCTATAAAAAATGGTCTTTTTAACATGATTAAGAAAGTTATGATAGGTGCTACAAAGGAAAGAGAGATTGATGTAAGTGCAGGACAGACTACAAGCTTCCTATGGGAAGGAGAAAATGTGTTTTCTACTCCATCAATGATTTCAGAGATGGAAGAGACATGTAGATTATTGTTAAAGGATGAATTTTTGCAGGACCCAGAATGGGATTCGGTAGGAACTCTAGTTAATGTTAGGCACCTGAAGGCAACTCCAGTTGGAACACAGGTAAAGCTAAAAGCTAAGGTAATTAATGTGGTTGATAGACGGATTACATTTGAAGTAGAAGCGACGGACAGGCTTGAAAAAATTGGTGATGGATTACATGAGCGGGCAATTATTAACGTTCCAGAATTTAGAGAGAGATTCAACAAGAAAATAAAAAAATTAGAGAATTTCTAAACTAGTAAAATTATTGCAGTTTAATTTGATGCGAATGTGAAAGTAGTATTGAATAGTTGACTTTAAGAAGTAAGAAATAATTTATAGTGAATAAAAGTTTATATGATATATTTCGAGTCTGTAGGTTTGTATGGCTCAGCGGCCTTCTCCGAAAAGTGGAGGTAAAGTCTCAAGACGTGATTTTATGAAACTAATGGCTGCTGCAGGTACGGTTATGACTTTTGCGGTTTTTGCAGATTGGGGTAAATTTCTTCCACCTCCTAAACAACAAACAGGAGAAAGACAAATGGTGGAGCTCCCTGATGGCTCCCAGGCTAATGTTAATTCTTTTCCAGTTAATCATGCAGAAGCTGTCATTTTTCCTAAATCTGATGATCCGGTGTTGAACAAGGAGGCTTTTCGAACGTGGCAATTCATTCGATTACCTGAAGAACTTGGTGGAAAGAAGAACGACGCATCTGCTTTTAGAATGTATAGTATGGTTTGCCTTCATCTTTGGTGTCTATGGAAATACTGGCCACAAGATGGCAGAAAAAGAGGAGAATGTCCATGCCATGGTAGCTTGTATGATCCTCTTACTGGTAAGGCATTTGCAGGTCCAGCATCTTTGCAGGCTCCGCCTTCTAACGTGCTTCCAAGTTTAGATTTAGAGATTACTTCCGATGGTAACGTATGGATTAAACCTCCGAACTGGAGTCCTAATGGTAATGGGGTAGTGGGATTTGGGCGTTTCCTTACATAGAGAGAACAGTTTAACTCGATTTTTGAGATGGACTTACGCTGGAGTAGACCGTACCATCTTTATGGCTCTCAAATTTACATTTCCAAGTAGATTTGTTAGCCCACTAGGATTTTTAGGGATGCTAACATTCGTAATTTTCATTATTCTAGGAATTACGGGAGCATTACTCATGCTTTACTATGAACCGGCTCTCGATAGGGCATGGGACAGTGTCAAAAACATTAATGATACTATTCCATATGGATTTCATCTCAGAAACATTCACTATCATGCATCAAATGCAATGGTCATGGTCGCCTTACTGCATATGTACTACCAGTATTTTAGCGGTAGATATAAAATCAGAAACGAAATACTCTGGGTCACCGGGATTATCCTAGGCGTACTTACAATTTTAGAAGCCTTTACTGGATATGATATAATATTCAGTGAAAGAGCTGAACTGGCTATTTCGATTGCTGCTTCACTTACTAATTCAATTCCCATATTGGGACCACAGATGACAGAAGCTTTCTTTGGAGGGGGATTCCATGACTTTGTACTTAGGTTCTATGCATTTCATGTATTCTTGTTGCCTATAGCAATGTTGGGACTTATGGTAGTACACTTCCCTCGATTCCTAGTTTTTGATATTCCAATGGTGATGGCAATAACGGGAGCAATTATGCTAACTGGAGGAGTATTTCCAGTAGATATGGGACTGAAATTCGATCCGAATGTTCCACCTGGTATTACTGTCCCTGAGTGGTATCTGACCGGACTTTACGCATTCCTACGAAGCGCGTATGATAAATTTACAACGGGTGTGGCTTGGCCAGGTTTGTTCATTTTTGCTCTGCTTATAGTACCATTTATCGATAGATACAAGAAATTCTCTTGGAAGGATAGACCCATTATCACGGCAGTAGGAATTACAAGTCTAGCACAGATAATAGTAACAACTTATTGGGGATTCTACATAGATCCTGATAGAACCAAGTCGTTACTAGAAAGGCTCGTTATTGATCCAGTCTTCCTATATCTTGTAATGATTTTACTCGTACCATTGTCATTCGGTTTCACTTACATGATGATAAAATTGGCAAGGAATGCAGAAGCTAACGCAAAGGTCCAACCAAAGAAACCGACAACCAAAAGCTCGATAAATTTAACGGAAAAATGGATATATGGCATCTTTATTGCTCTGCTCGCATTCCAAGTTTATCTCAATATCGCTGCATACTACGCAGTTCTTAGTGGAATGAAGAACTACTCTCTATTTATTATTGGTATAATGATGCTTGTGTTTGCAGGAATGTTTCATATATTCAGACATGGAAAATCCATGCAAAAGGCACCGCCTCCAAAGCCTACGCTACCTCCAATGCCTGCTAAAGCAAAGCCCCCTTCCTTGACGAAAACAGGGACACAAGAGGCTCCTCAAATCGCAGCCGGTACGAAGGAACTTGAGAATTCTATCGCTAAAGAAAATACAGTGGCACCATCTGCAAAGGGGAGCACACCATCAGCATCATCCGGAACTTCAGCATCAACGTCATCAACATCAGCATCGCCATCAGTTCAATCTACCACTAAAACTGAATCAACTGGTACACAAAGCGAACAAAAAATAATTGCCGATAAAAAAGAATAACATGTCACTGACCTCGTATATGCAAATCTGCGATGTTGCTGATAATCCAAGTTTCAACAAACACAATCTCCAAAGGGTGACTAATCTTAATATTATATATATTCGTCAAATTAAAGCAGATGACAAATGAATAATCACGCTGCAGGAATTAGTATCATTGCTTTTATTATTACTGTAACGGCGAGTATGAGTTATTATCAATTTGTATATACCAAGGAAGCAAATGCAAAACCACAATTACCAGAGGAGGTTTTGAATCCACCCGAACCCACAAAAGTGTCTATTTTGGAAGGGTCAGCTCTACCCTCACAGCAGAAGAATTTTGACCCCAAGGAAATAAGGGGAACATTGGGCATTAGCAATAAAATAATTTGGACAAACGTAGACACAACGGCGCATACTGTTACTAGTGATGCCCAATATGACGATCAAATAAGTGGCCTGTTTAATTCCGTAGAAAGTACGGGTTTAATACTCCCACAAAATACCTTTGAATTCACGTTTACTAAGGATGGAGAGTATCCCTATCATTGCGAGCCCCATCCATGGATGACAGGCAAGGTAATTATTGTAAAAAGTTTCGCCTAACTTTTTACGATTAATTTCCATGACCCTTTAAGCTTTAAATTTTTGTTCAAGGCCAAGGCCAAAAATATAGTAGTTGAACACTTTGAGTATTACACGTTCCTTCATGATACTATTTTCAAGAACGCAACATCATCAGCAACTTCCTTATGTTCCTGAATTATTGTAGCTCTGAATTTGACGTTTGAACTTACTTGGGGAACGTGTTTTGTGATTACTGTGAAATTGATCTCATTTTGATTTTTGAGGTCCTGTCTTAGTATAGGCATTCTTGCATACGAATAATTTATTTTTTTATCGTAGAGTTTTATGAAATTAAATATTTCGCTAGTATTTTCTATCTGTGAATTTATTACTATGCTGTCGAACCGACCGGAGTAGCTAATTTTTATGACTCCATCGAGTTCTTCATCTGTCTTGACTTCGTTTTTGCCAAAACTAATGGTAATGCCGTTTTCTCCCATAACTGTAGATTGAAGGTGTTCAATTTTAATTATTGTTAACCAAGGGAAGAATAGTAAGAAAAGACTAGGAATTTCTCCAGATTCATTTTGTTTAAGATAAGACCTTTCAAATTGGCTAGTTTAACTCAGAATTAATATTGATTTGCATTGAATGAAAGGGTTTATCATTCGTATCCGTTAGAGTCCATGCTAGATAGTACTTTATTTGTAAGCAAAATGATAAAAAATAATGGAATTATTCATTTTGCGACATGGGGAAGCTGGCGAAAGGTCTTCTTCTCTGGCCGGTGATAAAAAACGCCCACTAACGTCATCAGGGAAACTTGAGATTTCTGAAATTGCAAATGCATTAAAAATAATTGGATTAAAGTTTGATCTGGTTATCACAAGTCCACTCAAAAGAGCATATGACACCGGTACGATAGTATCAGATATCCTCAAGATTGGTAATAAAGTGCAAATATGGAAAGAGTTATCTCCAGAGGGGAAGAAAGCAGAGCTGTATCGAAAAATATCAGAACTTAAAGAAGAATACGTGGTACTTATGGTTGGACACCAACCTCTACTTGGTGAAATGACTAATGAAATGATTCATCGGGGCAAATCAAGTCCGTGTAATTTACTTCTGAAGAAAGGAGGAATTATTAGAATAAGGTTAAAAACAAGAAGTAGTGTTCCTAAAGGCGAGCTTCGATGGCTAGTGACTCCAAGAATACTAAAAAGCATTAGTAAAAAAAGGTCATAAATGATAGCATGCAAGACTGATAATTCAGTTTAACAAAAGTCAGATACTATTCAATAGAAATTGTAGAAATGTCTTTGGTTTTTCATGGGGTTGCCTAGGAATGATTTGTATCAAAATATGAATGTTCTTGCCATGAAAGCAAGAGAGTCAACAAATGCGTTCATGGATCTCACATCTTTGATAGTCGAAAAGACATTATAAAAACTGAAAATATTATTACGGCGCTAACCAGAAAGGTTGCTCCTCCAGTCAAATTATACAAGACTCCACCCGCAATTAACCCAATTATACTTGCTATACCTCCAATGCTGCCTGCAACGCCTTGAACAGCTCCTTGAAGATCTGTTCCTGCACGTTTTGAGAGTATGGACATAAAAGAAGGCCACATAAGCCCGTTACCAATAGCAAATAAAACTACAGCTATATATACGGAGATTATGCTTTCAGAAAAAAATAACACAAAATTTACACCCAAAATCAAACTGCCAAAAATAACTAGTTTTTCTTCGGAAAATTTTATCAATGCTTTACGCAAAACTGGTCCTTGGATGAATACCATGATGCCACTTAATACTGCGTAAAATATTCCTAGCTGTGTTACTGACCAATGGAGCACATTTGCTGCATGAGTCGGAAACGAAGCGTAGTATACATTAAATCCAAGGAATATTAAAAAATATAACACGAGTAAAAATGAAATATGTTCTAGTTTGAATACATCTCCAAACTTTGACTTCACAGCACTATCTTGAGGGTAACAATCCTTACACTCTTGGGCAAAAACCTTTCTGATTGTTCCTTTTTCAGGAATCACAATCTGATTAGACTTTGGTATCGATTCCCGCAATAGAAATCCTATTACAATCAGAGTAACTATAGATAGTAACAATGCAGCCAGGACCGGAAGTAATGCACCATAAAACGTCCCTCCTAAAATTCCTGCTAGGGCAGGACCTAAGATAAAACCTAGGTTAGAAGATATAGCCATTTTGCCAAAGTTATTACTCCTATTTTTGTCAGTAGAGATATCCGAAAGATAGGCATTTGCGACAGAAATATTACCGCCGGTAACTCCGTCTATTGCTCTTGCAAGAAATATGAAAAGTAATGGAACAGCAACCACAAATGTTCCAAAATACTCTAAATTGATATTAAAAATCCTGTCAATTGGCAAGAGTAAAGCAATAACAAATAATATCCAACCAATTGCTGTGCCAACATTGCTTAACAAAAGTACCTTTTTCCTTCCATAGATGTCAGACCATCTACCCAGTATTGGAGATCCTATAAGTTGGAACGCTGGATAAGTAGCAGCTAGTATGCTATAGATTACCGCATCACCTCCGAAATTCATGACTAAAAACACTAGAAACGGTAGTACGATACTGAACCCTAATGTACCTGTAAAATTAACCAACAATATAGCAAAAAGTGGATTCCGTTTTTTTGTGTTGATCATAGTTTAGGAAAACTCAAGATAATAAAAAGCATCGAAGTTCGTGATTAGCAAAGTTATCTAAATGAACAGTTTCTACTACTTTTATAATGGGCACGGGAAGGTAGTGCACCATTTTCATGAAAATGGACTTCAGTGAAACCCTTTTCTTTCAAGAAATCTTCTATTGTTCCAACATAATTGCTCACATTGTTCTTTACAAAATTGATATCTGAGATGTTTAATGCAATTTTCTTTTCGTAATCTATTTCCCATAACTCTTGTTCATCTCCTTCCAACATTACAAATTCATTCAATATCTTGAATATAGAAATAATGAGTATTTTAATACAATATATCGAACCAAACTTTATGTGTTATACTTTCCTTATTGAAACCAGAATAAATGCAAGTGGGGATTGATAGTTTCGCAGCATGGGATGACGCCGGCTTAACAATAAGCCCCTCTGAGCGTTTGAGAAAATTAATCGAACAAATTGAATATGCGGATAAAATTGGGTTGGATTTATTTGGTATTGGAGAACATCACCGTAAAGAATTCCTTGATTCAGCTCCTACAGTGATCCTCGGAGCAGCAGCAGCACGAACAAAAAACATCCGACTCACAAGTGCAGTAACTGTATTGAGTGCTAGTGACCCCGTGCGGCTCTTTCAAGAATTTGCTACCTTAGATCTTTTGTCACAAGGTCGAGCAGAGATGGTTGTTGGCCGTGGTTCATTTATTGAAGCGTTTCCACTATTTGGACTAATGTTGGAAGATTATGATTCGTTATTTGCAGAAAAGTTAGATTTGTTACTAAAAATTCGTGACAAAGAACACATCAGGTGGTCTGGAAAATATAGGCCCCCACTAAGAGGACAGGGAATTTATCCAAGACCTCTTCAAGATCCTTTGCCAATCTGGATAGGTGTCGGTGGAACCCCAGAATCATTTGTCCGTGCTGGTCAACTTGGGCTCCCATTAATGGTTGCAATCATAGGTGGCGAAACACGTAGTTTCAAACCCTTAATCGATCTCTATAGGAAGTCAGGAAAGCAAGCAGGCCATTCGGATGATCAATTGAAAGTAGGTGTGCATTCGTTAGGATATGTAGCGGAGAGTACAAAGCAAGCAGCCGATGATTTTTTTCCAGGGTACGCCCATACAATGACTGAAATTGGGAAGGAACGTGGATGGCCCAAAATGACTCGTGCCCATTTTGAGGAGCAGATAGGTCCTCAAGGCGCCCTCATTATCGGTGATCCCGCCGAGGTTATCCAGAAGATTATAAGACACAGCAAAACCCTAGATGGTATTTCGCGTATCACCTTTATGATGAACCCAGCATCATTACCTCATGAGAAGCTAATGAATGCCACAGAATTAATAGGAAAAAAAGTTGCCCCCGCTCTTCGTGAAGAACTAAATGAAAATCGCAATGATTGATAGTCCAAATCAGAAACATGATATGTTGTAACTTGATATGGGCCGTCTGACGCTTTAGGAATTATATATCGTTCCCTTCGCAATTACTAACTAAATACACGACATGCACAATTTCGCTCTTTTACATAATTAAGTCATTCAAGCAAATATTATAAGACATGCTACATTATATTGAACATGACAAAAGTTGCATTAGTAACTAACAGCTCGAGGGGTATAGGATACGAAACATCTCTTCTGTTCGCGAGAAACCATTTTGCAACTTACGCATCCATGAGAAATTTGAAGGAGTGACGACCTACTGAAAATAGAACTAATGAAAAAATCCCTTTAAGGTAATTCAGTTAGATGTAGGAATTTTATTATTAATACAGTTTTCATATGAGATTAGTATTACCTAATAAAAAGAACGTTACAATTTAAGTCATTTTTAGTTGAATCTAATTCTCAATAAGGAAATCTCTTTTGCATATCGTAAGAATGTAACTGAGTATCTACTTCTTTAAGAAGATCATGCATACCTATAGGCTTTTGCAGAAACGTATTGATAATTTTTTTCTTTGAATAGTCTAGAAACACCTTATCGTCAATTTGAAATGCAGTCATCAAAATTGTTCTAACGGATGGGTTTAAGTCCTTAATCTTTTTTAGAAATTCCATACCGTTCAAGCCAGACATCTTAAAATCTGAAATTACCAACACATAGGCATGTGCGTTAACTTGAAAATGTTCAAGTGCCAAAATTGGATCAGTAAAAGTTAGCACTGTTATACCAGTAATACTGTTTAAGATATCATGAAAAAGAAGTGTGATATCTGCATCGTCATCTACAATGGAAATTATTCGGTTGGTAGTCATGTTTTATAGATCGTCCAAAACCTTTACATTAATTATGCACGATTTAGAAACAAACAATAAATAAGTTTGTCTTTATCGCAGGCAAATAACTATAGTGCTGGAAGGATATTGTACTTGAAGATCTACTTATATACTGTATATGGCTGAAATATATCATGGTCAGAGTAGAAATAAAATGTAATGAAAATGGACCTGAATTGGTGGTAGTTGATGGGAAAGTGTTTGCCGCAATGAGTAGGTGTGGGGCATCCAATAGTAAGCCGTATTGTGATGGAAGCCACTCAAAAATTGGCTTTAAGGCCGAAGCAAAGGACATAGTCGTTGTAGAGCAATAAATCTCGTTATTCTGTAGTTTTATTTACTTTATGTCCACCTATTGGCTGATATAAAAATGGATAAGGATTTTCTTCCTCCAGGAGGTGGTAGTGGGAAACTTCAAAACTTCAAAAGTTCAAAACTTCAAAAATAAACCCCTAACTCCAGACACTTTGGTTAAATAAGCCATCTATGAGTAGTAAATGGGAATGCCAACCGACATATCAAAGTGGACGATAGTCTCATTGATATTATCTACAGCAACGCTAATAGTAGGACTAGTAATTCTAGCCACCAAGTAGTAAATAAGTTTCACTTTACCGGCCATCTAATATGCGTCTTATCAAAACTCTTCATTAGCAATGCCCATGTATATTTTATTGATGTAAATACCATTTCAGGGAGGAAAAAGGGGGTTATATATGGAAGGGAAATAATAAGGAAGACGTCGGTGTACTAATAGATATGTTACTGGTATTAATTGCCACATTCTTTTTTGTAACGGTATTGAGTATTTCTGTTAATCCAACTATCGCTCACATATTCAATTCAAATAATACCCAAGTTTGGAATAACACCGAAGATAACATTCGAATCGAGTTTGGATACTTCCCTGAAGAGCCTATTATAGACACCTTTACAAATTTAGCATTTAGTATAACAAATTTAAGAACAGGTGACCATAGTGCGGAAGGTATCGCTCAGGTAACAGTTACAAATGGTCAGAGACTCTTTAAATTTAGTAACGTAAGCATACAAAACGGAGACTTTTCAGTAGACTATTTGTTCCCTGATGACGGGACACATCAAGTATTGCTAAGACTTGACAAAAATGATTCAATTAATCTGGCCTCCTTTCAAGTATTCGTGCCACATCAAACTCCTCCTGATCTAGTAAATAATACTCAAAACGTTATCATTGCATTAGCGTTATTTGGTGCTGTAGGCTTAATTACGATATTTATTGTTAGGAGATGAAGTTTCGGAATCTGAAATTCAAAAGTGGATAATGGGATCTCAGAAGTGGTAAAAAAAATATCTTTACTAAATTAAAATTTCATTAGTTAAATTAAATCAAAAAAAATGCGGAATAGGGAGTTACTTTCCGTTTATACCTTCTTTTATTTCACCGCTTATGTTACTCAATACATCTGCTGCTCCCGTACCTGCCTTTTTAGCAGCCTCTACTGTCTTGTTTAAGATTTCTGTCCCTACATCACTCATATTTTGTCCAAGTCCCGTACCTACATCACTCATATTTTGTTTAAGTTCATTTAGTGCAGAACCTACATTATCCCCCGCATTATTCAGTACTGAAGAAGCTTTTTGTCCCTGTTCGGAAGCAGTTTGATTAGCAGCAGCAGTCATGTTCCCGACAGCATTCGAAGCATTCGTAGTTACATTTTGCGCCATAATTTGTTGAGTTGAGATTGCAATTACCAAGATAGACAATATCATACCCATGAAAAGTATTTTTCCATTCATGGTTGATGTTCAGGCGAGTGTTAATTTAAATATTAGCATTCGAATTTCACTTCGCTCTATTCAAATATTCAGATCTCATCTCATTCAACCTAAAATTAGTTACTTTACTAATTCTATCTTTCTAATAGCACGTTTTTATTGAAAACCGAGTAGTAATTTGTCAATGTATTCCTTTATTAAGGAACTCATTTTTTTTCTTACAAATTCTTTGGATATTTCATTTTTGGCATAACTAAGTTCTACAGGATGATCATCGCCTAGTAATCCTTCTTCAAAAATATGTATTCTTTCATTCCTTGGAAAGAAAGTTATCCTTCTTACAGTGGGTTGCTTTGTAATCTTGATGGAATCCTTTAGTTCAAACGTAACGCCTTCATTTAACTGATACGGTCTTTCTATGATGCAACTCAGATACATATTTTGTTGTTTAGTATCAAGGAATTTTTTATATTCGATCATTATAGGTAGCACAGTTTTCTTGATTATTTCATTGAATTCCTTATCAAATCCTGGTTTTTGTACTAGCTGTTTTTCGTTTAGTAGGCTTTGCCGTTTCAGTGTTATTTCTAATTTATGAAGGGATGGACCTAACTCGTCGTCTAACGTTTTCAATTCCAAGAAATATTTGATTACCTATTATTTTTATTTAGTGACTCACCCTATGGGATATTGTTACTGGAATCCAAACCATATTGTAACAATGTTGTTTTAAATCGCAAACAGGGGCAAAGTCGTTATGACAACGAGAACCATCCGAACCATGTTCATCTTTTCTGTGCCCGCAACTAAGGCAGATGTCATGTAACTGCATGGTATGATACAGGTCAAATTAACTTATAACGGTTCAAAGTGTTGAAGCACTTTAATTAGAAATTCTAATTTTTAACACTCCCGAGTTAGATATTTTAATGGAAAGATCCAAATATTAATTATGGTGTGGTCTCTCAAATAGTCCGATTGATGATTTATTGATGAACTACATAATATGGGACTGGTAAAAAAATTAGCGGACCAAGATATTAGTGACTTTGGAAGGAAAACAAGTGACTGAGAAGCCAAAATAGAATTTGAACTCTTTGTGTTACTCTCTAACACAATTACTAGTGGCAATCAAAAACGGAAAGGACATTACTCTATAGTTTCAATATCGTATAGAAGATTGACATGTAATAATATCTCGGACGATAAGTGTAAAATCCTTTTATCTAAGGAACATGATAGTTACGTAACAAAATAATATGTCGTGTACTAGTTGCAAGAAAAATATTGACTCACCTAATTTATTTATGGATATTTACGTTTGCGATATATGTTACCATAAACTAATTTCTAAAGTATTTTATACTAATACTGTCAATTAGAGTGTTTAAATTCCCAAACTAATTAATATTCTCAATTTTAAGACAATACAATTGGTAAGAAGGAGGTCATATGGAGACCGCTTTAGGTGTATTGTTCGTATATTTCTCGGAATCTTTATCCCTCATCTAGAAACGATGTACTACAATATAGTCACGCCTGGTCAATTATATATCCCTTGAAATCTACTAATTGGGATGGAAATGATTGGCTCCAATGCATTAAGGCAAAACGGAATTACGATTATAGACCTTCAATTCAATCACAATAATTCTAAACATTTGTCGGATGGTTTCTTGGCATGAATCAGGAAGTTCTTGACGATTTTGAAAGAAATGTTCCCTAATTATGAACGAATTAAAAACTTTCAGAGGAAAAAACAGAAAGCATTGAGCTAGCTCTACATGGAGATAGAGAATAGCTTACTCCCTAAGTGACATCAATTGATGACTACCTGCTTTGTTTGTTAAATAAAGAAAAAGTATTGGGGAAACTTCCCGTTATCTGTTGCTTGCTATCTGTTGCTCACAATTGCTACCTTTAAGGTATCAACGAGAATGGGTCTAACAAATCCTCATCGATGATTGCATCTCCATCTTCTGGATTCTGAGCCAAGTTCCAGCAAGTTAGTTCGCCACTGCTACTAAGTGCCATTGAATTTTCATCGCTTTTGTCACCATTTTCAATACTACCATCTACCTTACAGTCAATTTCTTGGTGTATCTTCTGGGTTTCTTCGTTACAGTTGAAGTCTCCGTTGTCTTCACATTCCTCTTTATCTTTGTCTTTGTCAGCAAATGCCGGTTGTATCTGTGACATCGCTGTTCCTGTCAGCACTGTCAATAATCCAGCAGACAGTATTGCAAGCATTAAAATGTTTTTCGTGTTCAACATTTGATATCGTGAAATGATACTAAACTCAGTATAAGTATATTGGGTAAGACCTAGTAGTAAGAAAACAACAGACTCTTTTTTACTATGTTAAATCTGAATTTACAGATAGTATATTGTTCGCTCATGTAATTGATGAAGTGAAAACTGAGTCTTTTATTTTTCCTAATTTCTCGTAATTTTCACAAATTGTCGATTAGATTTAGACGCAATAAGGCGGTTTGCAAGTTTAGGCAAATACAGTTTACGCTGTGCCAATTCCATATTTCATGTCACATTTTTAATAGCTAAATATTTAGCATACTTGCAAAATTAAAACTAAACCCAATAAATAAGGGTAAAAACTCAAAATCACTAATGAACAGAATACTGGTATTATTTCAGTTATTTTTGTCTTGATGCTAATCACATCTATCCATTCTAATGCAAAAGTGCACGCACTACAAGTCGATCGATATTGGAGTGTACTTGAACCATCCAATTCGACTATTACTTATGCCAACGGCTTCATTGGACTAAAATTCAGAGAGAACTTTAAGCAAATGGTGTTTAATGTAAATGTAAATAATATTCATAACATCACTGACATTTATCTATACAACCACGGTAACAATACCCAAAATAGGAACGAAACAATGATTTTGGATTTACTGAGTGAGTCAAAGGAAGTCAAAGTCAATGACAAGTTTAAAGAAGCAAGTAAGATGCTATCAAAAAAACATGAAATTGAAGGCACGGTTGCCGTTGGGGGTGTAACATCTGATGATCTGGAGGGAGTATTAAAAGGTAAATCGCTAAAATCCCTTCATAAATTAGTTCAGAATGAAGATGTCAATGTGATAGTTGCTACGAAGGAGTTTCCACAGGGTGAAATTTACGGACAGAATTCATACCAATTGATAGGTTTTTCCCGGATATTTCAGATTTTAAATGGAATTAAATAATTGCTCCTTGAAATGAATCATTTATCATCGATAAAGTGTCTTAATTATTCTATTAATGCATTTTCATAGATGCCTTAACTATTGTTAATCGTTTGTTTCAATTTTTCGTAGGCGCATCGAATTTAATAATCATACCGTTTTTGATAAAATGATTATCAGCAAAACCAGATCGAAGTTCTATTACATATAGTGAATCAAGTTCAGGATTATACACGGGACATGCCAGAAATAGTTTACATGGTTCTAATTGTTTTTCGATATGAACGACTTTATTGTTTGAATCCATCCAGACAATATCGATTGGAAAATTCATTTTGTTCATCCAGAAACCCTGCTTTGACGGCTTGTCGAATAAAAATAACATTCCTTCATTCTCATTCATGTTTTCTACTCCGGAGAGACCTCTGATTCTCTGTTCGTCGGTAGATGCTATTGCCATAGTGACATTAATGTCATTAATTAGAATTGTTGTTTTTTCATAATTGGGAAAGAAATCCGCATCAGTAGATGAGGTGTTATTATTGCTTTGCAGGTTGAATGCATATGATTGAGAAAACGGTGTCAAAAAAATAATAATTGCACAAGTAGTGAGCAATATTCCTTTGTTGATATCCAAATTAAGAAACGGTACAGTTTGATTCAATTTTAATTTTACTTTTAGCAAAAAAGTTTAGGAAGATGTGAGTGGACATATCTATTTCATTTAGTCGACATATTATTAAATTGCATCTTGGGGGATAAAAAATCTAAATAATAGTAAATTTACGCTTATTTACGAAAACAAATTCTACCAAAAGGTTCAAGAAATTACAAGGTGTATTTATCACAGGTACTGATACTGAAATTGGAAAAACCACGGTAGCATGTGGATTGATTTGGTTGCTCCGAAAAAATGGAATAAAAGTAGGAGTTATGAAACCATTTGCGACATCTTCCAATTTATACTCGAATCGCTACCGATCCAGTGATACAGCTTCTCTTGCGAAAGCTGCAGCTATTAAAGCTCCTGATCACAGATTAAATCCCATATTCTTTCGATTAGCTGCTTCTCCCTTGATGGCGGCCGAAATCTTAAACAAGACAGTGGATATGGAAATGATAACCAAAGAATTTGGTAGTATTAAGAAAAAATATGACTTTACTGTAGTTGAAGGTATTGGAGGTGTAATGGTTCCAATCACGAACAAAATTTCATTACTAGATGTTATGAAAAAAATGAACCTTCCAACTATTATTGTATCAAGTGCCAGATTAGGCTCTATCAATCACACGATATTGACGATAAACGCATGCAAAGTAAAGAAAATACCAATCCTTGGAGTAATATTTAATCAGATGCCCAAGGACCCAAGCATCGTAGAATCTAGGACACCGAATTATATCGAAAAGTTGACTGACATTAGCACAATATCTGTTATTCCATTCATTGATGACTGTAATTTTAAGAAGATAGGAACATATCTTGAAAAAAATTCAACTATCCAGAAAATAATATCAGGGTTAACCTAATTAGCGTTTAGTTACTTTTGGATTGGGCACTAATTCTTGTACTGGCAGCTTTCTTTAGTCTATTCATGATTGCAAAACCTGTCTTTTTGTATTGAACCCCTTGAACTATGATGACATCAATGTTATCTTTGTCAGCTTGCCGCAGATTCGCAAACAGGTTTCTTGCTATTGTTTCTAATGTTCGTCCCATATATTGAATTTTTTCCGGATTAACTTTTAGTGATTTACTGGTGGTCATAATTGTCACTTTCTTACCTTCCGCCTCTAATTTTTCAGTCAACTTAATTATCCTCTTTTTTACATGATTTTCTGCGCCTTCTACCAACATTACCTTAGCCTTTGGTGAATAATGTTGGTATTTCATGCCAGGAGACCTGTGTATTCTCGTCTTTTTACTACCATTACTAAGAAGAGTATCACTAAAACATATTTTGCCTATTTCATCTTCAATCGACTCTTTTGAAATTCCCCCAGGTCTTAATATAACTGGAATGCGTTGTGTCATATCAATTACTGTGGATTCAATACCAATTTTTGTGCTTCCCCCATCTAAAATTAATTTTATTTTTCCAGCAAGATCATCTTTTACATGAATTGCACTAGTTGGACTTGGTCTTCCAGAAATATTTGCAGATGGGGCGGCTATGGGAAGACCCGACTTTTTTATAAGAGCCAGTG
>JAICQW010000002.1 GCA_025937665.1 Nitrososphaeraceae archaeon
CCAGATAAGAAATCTCTCAAATCAGATAATCCTATTGTTTTGGTTAAATTTATCAATGATGTTCATACAGTACTCTACGACACATCATTGTCAAAGGAAGTTGAAGTAAGGCTGTCCTCAGGTATACCTTACTGTAACTATTGCAAGTCAGATGATTGTGCACATGTTGGTTTTACTATCTGTGTAGAACAACTAGGAAGGCATAGACATGATGGCAAGGAGGAAACTATAGAGGAGATTGTCGATAGTTAGTAATACTCTCAGAAGTTAAATCACTCATTTACTTTTACTTCTTTTCAACCCAAATGAAAATTTTCCAGCTGAACTATCTCTGATATCTACAAGTTTCCATCCCATCTTAATCAGGTATGGCGTGATAAATGTCGTGATTATGGTCATAGTTCCAACCATTGGTAACACAAAAGAACTTGTGGTCCCCACATCGGCGCCACCTTTAGCTACTACAAGTGCCAGCTCTCCCCCAGATGATGAAAGGCCAAATGCAGTTTTAAGTGAAGTTTGAGTGTCATATCCCTGAGATCTTGAAGACAAATATACCGTTAGGAATTTTGCTCCTACGGACACCACTATTAGCATTAAAGCAGGTAAAATTAGCGCAGGTATTTTAGTAATGTCCATTAGGGCGCCAATAGAAACGAAAAAGATGGCGCCAAACATGTCCTTGAGCGGAGAAGTTAGGACTCGTGTAACGGAATGAACTTTTGATTCAGCTATTAGCACTCCAGCAAAGAAAGCTCCGGTAGCAACTGATATTCCAATTTCAAATGCTAGGAAGGAAAGACCAAAGGCTACTCCAAGGATAGCGACAACTAGAACATCATGTTGATTAGTTTTACCAATTAGATTTACGAATTTTGGTACTGTCTTTGATCCTACGAACAAGGCACCTCCAATAAATGCAAGAACAGTCCCGATAGATATAACCAAATCAATGCCATAGACCCCCCCAGTAGAAGAGACAGATTGTAAAATGGCTAGCATGGAGATGATAATAATATCCTCAATCACTGCGACACCAAGAATAATTATTGAGGTTTCATCTTTGATCATACCAAGTTCGTCTAAGATACGCATTACAATTACAGTACTTGTTACTGAAATGGCCAACGCCAGGAAAAGACTATCAGCTAATGAGTAGTTTACGGCTTGGCATACCAAAAACCCAATTGCAAAGGTTCCCAAACCCTCGCTAAACGCTATAACTAATGCCCTTTTTCCTATCTTTCTTAATTTTTCTATAGGAAATTCCATCCCTACGACAAACAGTAGCAAGATTACTCCTATTTCTGCAAACAAATTGAGAACATCAAAATTGCTTATTAGACTAAAAGGTGGAGTAAATGGTCCGATAATCATCCCCGCAATAATATATCCTATTACCATCGGTTGCTTGAGTTTGTAAGAAACCATTGCCATTATCGAGGCAGCTATCATGATTATAGTAAAATCTTGTAAAATAGGACCAATTTCAATCACCATCGCATATCGTCTACCAATATGCATTATATTCCTGATTATAAATATCTTAAAAATTTATTTGGAAAACGCTTGCATCTTTGAGTATACAATGTTTTTGATCAATTACTTTGTAGGAGACTAAAAATGTAAATTACATTAGAAAAATCAATAAACTTTCATTTCTCCTTCTTATGATCTAGCAACTGAATATCTAAGTCAACGTATGAAAAAACTTTACTTTTTATTGGTAATAGTATATATCAGAATGGATCTATGAGCTACATACATATTGTTAGTCAATTATTCATCATTAAAATTTATCTTCCTGTGCTCTCCATCACAAAATGGTTTATTTTCTGATGCACCACAGCGACATAAGGCATAATGTTCTTTTGATGCGCCTTCCCCGAATTGAATGTTTTCACCAATCAATTCAACTCCTCCTGTAATATGATAAGGTCCATTTTTTGAAACCGTAATAGTTGGATTTCTTTGTTCCTCCGGATCCCTGTACTCAACGCCATCTATGGAGTAACTCAAAGCACCTGACGGACATTTTCTTATAGTATCGATTATCTCATTTAGGTTTGACCCATCAGAATTAATCCATGGTCTGGAGCCTACGCTAAATACAGAAGGAAGGTTTTTAACACATTCTGCTGCATGCGAACAAATCTTTCTATTATCATGGACGATAATCTTTTTTCCAGGATAGTCCCGCCTTTTGTCTTTAACAGCTGTTTTTTTTGCATTATCATCGTTCTCATTCTCTTCCAAAATCTTATTAGCACTAGAAAATCCAACTGCAATATGTGTGCCATCACAAAAAGGCTTGTTCTTAGACTCACCGCATCGACATAATGCAATGCCTATTGTAGTTGACAGTGGTTCTCCTTTGAAATTTTGAAGATTGTAAACTACCTTCGGATTTGGATCGTTTATCAAGTAGTATGGGCCATCAGGTAGTGGCATAATCCTTGGCTTCAAATTAGGATTCTCGTTAATGTTAGATTTCAATGAATCACCCAAATCTTGTCAGCTGGAATTCTAAAATTACTATCTAATGAAAATTTGATCAATATAACACCATTTCCATTTTTCACCTGGTTCATGTGATCTTATGAGTGGATGACCAGTAGATTCAAAATGTTTTGTGCCATGTTTATTTACAGAAGAATCGCAACAACCTACGTGACCGCAGGTTAAGCAAAGACGGAGGTGCACCCAGTCAGATCCAATTTTTTCGCATTCTTCACATCCTTTTGTATTTCCGTTGATGTTTTGGTTAACCTTATTCATGTGATCGCATGAATCCGCAACTTTTTTGCTCACTTTACATCACATAGTTATAGGTGAGATGATATATAACACTTGTGAGCAGCCAGATATACATTTATTCAGTATTCTACAAAAAGAGACCCGAATACCAATCAAGATTATCAGTCAGATGTTTCTTATCTGTAATGCATTAAAATAATCGTATGCTAGTAAGTCGCTCAACCGAACCAGAAAGAACGGACTGGCATCATTTCCTAGTCCAAAGCTCGATTATGGTAGAGTCAACATGAATCGATACTAATACAAGTATTATTGAGTCTAATACCTTTAATACTTAATAGGCTGGTATCTTGAATTTCATTAGATAGGATGATATTTATAGAAGGTTAACCTGCTAATTATGATTTAAGAGTATAATGCTTCAATTAAAGAGATCTAAAAATAACCCTATCTTAATTCCTGATCCCAGTAGTTGGTGGGAAAAGAAGGCAGTTTTTAACTGTGGAATTCTCTATGATGGTAAGGTTATCCATATGTTGTATAGAGCAATCGGGGAATACGAAAATTATGTATCGAGGATAGGTTATGCATCAAGCAGTGATGGTTTTACATTCACTAGAAATAATGAATCAGTTTTATATCCAGAATTGGATTATGAAAAGTTCGGTATTGAAGATCCCCGTTTGATAACTGTTGACAATAAAAATTATGTAACGTATGTTGTTCTCTCCGATTATGTGAAAAATAACCCCTCAGTGTCTACTGCACTTGCAAAGACTGAAGATTTTTCACATTATGAAAGACTTGGTATAGTAACGTTACCCGGATCGCAAGACAAAGACGTTGTATTGTTTCCAAGAAATGTAGCAGAAAGTGAATTTCAACGATATATGCTTCTACACAGGCCGAGCGCCTGGGTAGGACCACAATATAATACAGAAAAACCAAGTATATGGATTGCAGAGGGTGATTCAGTTACCAATTATGATAAACATTCTCTTCTGATTAAACCGGAAGAAACTTGGGAGGCATTGAAAATAGGAGCTGGTGTTCCACCAATTAAGACAGAAAAAGGTTGGCTTGTTATATACCATGGCGTAAATGAGGAACACGTCTACAGTGCTGGTGCAATCTTGCTTGATATTAAGGAACCAACTAAAATACTAGGTAGAACCAGGACTCCTATATTATCTCCAGAAGAACAGTACGAGTTAAAGGGTGACGTGAATAATGTAGTCTTTCCAACAGGGGCATGTATTTTGGATAACAGGTTATTTGTCTACTATGGTGCTGCAGATAAGGTCTGCTGCCTTGCCACTATTGAGCTGAAAGAAATACTTGATTATTTGTTATCTGATATATGTTCAGTGAAAACTGAAAGATAAATTCTATGAAACACTGACAACCAGTATAGTAATGTCATTTAGTTTTAGGTAACTAAATTTTTCTAATAGTGGGCTAAGCAAAGATCTTCTGGATTGTAGAGACTCTTATACAAGTTCCGATAAAGAGAACTGAACAGTACATTAATTTCTACAATATTTACAACTATGTTATACTTACATTATTCTTATCTATACGATGACAGATGAGAATAGGCCAACTCTGACAAAATTTCCTACAATAAACGGTCGAATAGTCAATCTGAGAGAGCTTTCGATTGATGACGCATTCGACATGAGTCGTTTGATGACTTACAATATAAAGTCGTTATGGAAGTTCCATATCCATATACATTAGAAAATGCATCGAGCTTTATCAATTCAAGTCATATAGAATTTAGGTCACTAGGGCTTTAAATTTTGCGATACTGTACAAGAGGAACCCTGAATATGGTGGTTTAGTGGGAATTATAGGTCTCAAAAATATACACATTGAAAATAGGAAGGCTAATTTGGGATATTGGATTGGAGATTCTTTTTGAGGTAATGGTATAGCTTCAGAATCGGCGGAACTAGTCATCAATTATGCGTTCTCTGTTCTTAAATTAGAGGAGGTTTATGCATATGTATATTCTCAAAACAAAAGGTCAATTCGAGTTTTAGAAAATAATAGAATGACGAAAGTTGGTGAGGCAAATGATATAGCAAAAAGCTCGGAAGATATCATAATACCACTAAATTTGTTATAAAAAACTGTAAACAAAATTAAAGTTAAGATTCATAATCAATAATATGTATAATCCTAATTTGAGACTTGGAAAACAATTCTTGTGTTTTGTTATTACTATTGGTACCACATACATCATCCGCTGTGAAAGGCTGCCCGTAAGAAATATTAATATTGAAATGGAATCCAGTCCAGTCTGCAGGTTCTAACGGAAATAGACGTTTACGAGTTTATGCTCATAGAGGTGTTACAGTTAAGGCTTAATCTCTCAATTCCATAAACAGCTTCCTTATTCATTTAAAAATCTCTTACTTTACTTTACGGTGAGACGTCCATTCATGAATAGCCTAAATTTCTGAATTCAAAATAAAAAGCAATTGCCAATATACTCAAAATGTATATATGCTGCACGGATCTCTAAATATTAGATTTGGAAACGAAACGACCAACAGGTGTTACAATAATAGCAATACTTGCAATAATTGGCGGAATACTTCTTTTGTTTGGAGGAATTACACTTGTAACTTTAGCCCCCATTTTAAGTCAGGTTAACATGAATGATAATAACAATATTTCCAACTCTTCAATTTCGCTAAATATTAACGGCACTGACGTTACTATTCCCAAAAATACACTCTTCTTATTCGGGGGATTTTTGGGAGTTATTGGAGGAATGCTCATTGTGATTGGAATAGCAAGTTTTGTAGTGGCATGGGGTCTCCTGACAGGTAAAGGGTGGGCATGGATAGTTACCATTATAATTGTCATAATATCTATAATCCTGAACATAATACTAATTGTATCGGGTAGTTTTGAAAGTGTTATCGGTCTAATAATAGATGGGATTATTATCTACTATTTGTACAGACCCAGTGTTAAATCATATTTTGGAAGAGTAAAGGGACCAACAGTATAATTTTCATTGATAGTAAGATAAATTTCTGACAACACTAGTTTGTCTAATCAAGTAATAGGTTGATTTTCCCTTGTCTTCTGCCAAATATCAGAGATTATTTCATAGATAGTTTCACAAACCGACCCATTAAATTTTTCACTCCACATTCTAGCTACATATTCTCCGGGTGATGTTCTATTTTCCAACCTCTTGTCTAAAATATTAAGAAAGCCTACATTGATTCCCAAGTCGTACAAACCCTTACGTGCAAAATCAAGTTGACTTCTTATGATATCCGTCATATTGAAATGACTTTTTGCACTGAACCCATATTGAACTGATGCCGTTCTCTCCTCTCTCAATGTAGAAAGCGGTCTTAATTCCCTTTCTTCATGTATTGCTCGACTCAAATAACCAATAAAAAATTCAGCCATTGCCATCAAGCTTTTTGAAGTGGGTTGTACGGACATGATCCTGGTTTCCACTCGGTAAGAGTCAGGTCCAATACGGATTCGTGCATCGTCATGTCTTTCTTTCTCTAACGTAAAATAATCCTTGGTGATGTTTTGTTCACGTGACAAAATATAGTCAATATAATTTTCGATACCTTCGAGATATCTTGGGATTGCAGGGAATCCAGAATTTTGTTGTTCTGATTGATCGTACAGATGAATTCTTGGTTCATGTAACGAATATACCCTTCCAGCAAACAATCTACTATTGGCACCAAGTACTATCGCAGAAGGTAATATATTCAAAATATGGTTGAACATTGTTGCAGTATTTTGTGGATTTTTTCCTTGCAAATGAAGATGAAATCCTTGAATAGCTGTAGCGACATGAGCTGCTCCAAATTTGTTACCATCTATTTCAACATCAGGCAGCTTATTTTGCCAGGATGCCAGCTTATTATATCGAGGTTTATCCGTTATCCATCCCTCTTTCATGATTTCCGGTGATGGATTGCCACCAAGAAAAACTGGAATGACTTCGTTCCCATTATATGCTCTTTTAAGAGACTTGTCCAAATTCTCGATAAATTGTTCAAATACAATATTCAGATATTCAAGATTATCCATTCCCACAGGGAGAGTCTTAAATTCAAATTGAGAGCGGCCATACTCGTAGTCGATTTCACAGGTGCTTCCTTCAAGTTCCTTTATTAATGGCTCTGCATCTACTGGATGGCCATTTTTGTCAAGTAAGCATCCCTCGATTTCGACCCCTACTTTGAAGGTTTCATCGATTTTGTCGCTATCGCGATGAACTTTGTCCCTTAATTCTTGCCTCTGTTTTTCAAGTATACCTAACAACTACAGTATGTCTTGTTTCCTTCTGATTTAAGTTATCTTAACTATCCAAAAATGCGATTTAATTGATGGTTCTCATTTTAAATTAATATACATAAGTAAAAGAATGAAAATATTAGCGAAAGCAGCGAAGCATTTTAATTTCATAAATTCACTGCATTCTGATCTTATAGATCTTGTTGTGACAAATTCCTAAATCATTCTCATAATGGAGAAACTAACCATCATTTAAATAAATGCCAATCCAAAAGACAACGATGTGTGTGATGATACTTCCTGAAGTAATGCTTCCGCGCTTTCAGTGTCGACATTGTACCAATGAATTACGATATGAAAAGAGTGTGCTAAGTATATAGATGATATATGCCAGATATGCAACAAAAATGAAAAGGAGGTATATCAATTAGACTTTGAGGTATGCATGACTGTTGGATGAAGCAAACTATTCCAGAAATTTGAGTAATTCTGTTGGTTACAAAGTTTAGAAAATTATATTCTAGGAACAATGCTATATTCCAATTATAATTTATCTGATTGATTATAATACACTAAAGAAATTGTATTGTCAAGAATATTTTGTCCTTTTGAAAATTCAGTTTGTGATAATGCTAGTTCAGTGACAACCTATTCATTAACCTCTCATGTAAAGGCTCGGGTACAATACTATCAAAAGTTTGATTGGTTATTTTTTGTCTTAATATGACAAGTTCCTCTGTAGTTATACTTTGTAATACTTTATTCAAGGTGATATTATCAAAAAGTTCGAGTGTCTGCTCAATTACTATTGGATCGTTTTTGGCCAATCCATACAAAGCAATATCACTTGGTGAGAGAAATATCATCTCCTCTGCAATTTTGCATGCTGTAGACGAGAAATTACCGGTATCACAACTAGCTTTAAGATCGCTGGGTATGGGAGGGTTTGGCACAGTTGTATAGGAGGCCGAATTTGCCTGGACGACTGGTAAAAGGAATACTACGAGCACAAGGAAAAAAATTCTCAACACCAGTATTCTAATAGTCTATATAATATAGTTTATTTTTGTTCAATCTTACTTAACCAGGCCTGAATAATGTCCTTGCTCATTTGAATGAAACCCAACTACAGAAAATAGATAATTCGAGGAACCCAATTTTTTAGTATCTTGTCAGTCTGATTGCTTACTGTAATGTCACTTCTTCTTCCTGCTGTCTTAGTGTTAACGAGTACTTATTCGTCTATTCTGAATCCCAAATGTACTAGTTTAGGTTGAGAAGAAGGCTTATCCTCGATTTCAAAGGTTGATGACACCAGCTATTTCCTGCAATGGATACAGTTTCGTCCCAACCTGCTAAGATATTCTTAAAATCTGTCATTCTACCCTGAACTTATCAATTTTGGATCAAGATTATATGTGGACTGGCTTAAAGGACCAAAATTACGGGAATATGGATCTTTTATATAATTTGTAGATCACATTACTATAACGATTTCAGCAAACAACTGGTGGAATCTCTTGAAAAACTCTTTCCATCAGTTGTATGGGAGATTAATTCGTTGATAATAATATTGGAGAAGGACAAAATAACGTCAGAAGTGAGAAATAAGTTACATAAAAAAGGACTATCACTAATTGGAATGTCGGATAAAGAAATAATTTTTAGAAAGTTAATACGTTCCTTCAAGTAGTAAAACAATAACCCATCTTTCAAAACATGTAGTACAATACCATTCGACTAGTTTACCATCGCCTATCATATCTATTTGATTTATCAATGTCTTTTCTGCTTCCACCTTGCTTCCCATAGTTAAAACAATTGTCACTGTCCTAAAAAGAAAAATATATAGTAGTAAAGTTTAGTAACAATTTCTAAAAAAGTTAATAATTCTTATCTTGTTCTATCTTCAATATGAAATTTCTGAAGGTGATTCTG
The DNA here is from genome assembly GCA_025937665.1 of Nitrososphaeraceae archaeon. Taxonomy (GTDB): domain Archaea; phylum Thermoproteota; class Nitrososphaeria; order Nitrososphaerales; family Nitrososphaeraceae; genus TA-21. The sequence continues at coordinate 8,986 of JAICQW010000002.1, forward strand.
CTTACCACTGTGGTTGTCCTTTCAAACATACTAACTGCAACTGTTTCTGCCAGTATACATGACGATCACTGTTTCGATCATGACCCGGAGAATTCCTTTTGTTATAAAACCCAAAAGCAGTGCGAAATGGAACAAAAAAATGACCGAATGACAGAAGGTAAATGTTACAAGGCTCTAGATTAGAAAATATTTACGATGTTTTAAAGTATGCATAAAAAAAATTAACTACGGGGCATACTATATCTCATCTTTCAGTGTTCTGAGCACTTTCGCATTTGGATCGATTGGATCCAATTTTTCATTTAAATAATCAATAAAGTTAGTCGCAGTTACAATGCCTACAGTATTGTTTCCATCCTTAACTATAAGGTGCCGTACCTTCTTTTGTAACATTAGATTTGCGGCCATCTCTACAGACGAATTGGAATCAATTGTAGTTAATGGTGAGGTCATTAAATGCTGTATCGTGAATTCTTTACTTAGTACATCGTGGGTACAAACACCTCTTGTGATATCGCGTTCAGTAATGATTCCTATTGACTGTCCACCTTCATCAACTATTACAAGTGAGCTTACGTTTTTATCCAACATTTTCTTTGCAGCATCCTTTGCACTATCCGAGGTTTTAATGATCTCTACTTTCTTTGACATTATGTCGCTTATTTGATACATGGGTTATATACAACAAAGTTGAATATATTTTTGATTCCAAACCCGAAATAGGGGTTGTTAAATGTTCAAGGGCCTACGAACCACCGCCATGCTAATACTGCCCGGTATTCTTATTGTTGCACTTAACTTGAAGTATGAATTACCACTACTACAAGACCAAAAATTTTGAATTGCCCAGGCAACTTGTCTACGCCTATCGCCTACCTCTAGCGGATTTGGAGAACGGGGGTGTATGTGAAGATGATGCATGCTGTCATCATTATACTTTTCCTCCTACTCCAAGATCCGTATTGATCTCTTATACCATGTAAAAGATAAGAACTTTTTGAAACTTTGTTACTAAAGAATTAATGCTTATCGGTATCGGTACAATTTCCATTTGACTCAATCATATTATTTATTATTAGTATTGATACTAGATTGGAAGTCATTTGAATTACTGTTAGTCAAAGGGAATCTAGATAAACGGTCATAATTGCAAACTGGACAAAAGTTACTAATTTCAAATAGTTTTTGCTTACATAGCGCATAAAGACAGGTTACGTTCCAGAGACACCTATCACAATTTAGAAATATCTTTCATTTTCATCAAAAATTTTTTTCTTTATTTACTATAATTTTATTTAGAGCCAATCCATGGAATTTTACCTGAAATCATATTTAAATTTCGATTAATTCTGTTAAGGCATATAATATTCTCTGATTTATTTACAAACTGCCATTCCAAAGTCAATACTAATCTATAGGAAAATAGAAATTTTAATTAAGGTTTGTGAAGCGATCATGGTTTGCAATGAGCAAAGATAATTTTAATCCTGAAGAATTCAAAATGAGTCAAAGACAGAGTTGGGATAGCGTGGCAGCAGGATGGCAAAAGTGGTGGAAAACGATTGAAAATGGCGCACAAAAAGTCAGCGATAAATTAGTCGAACTCTCAGAGATTAGAGAAGGACAAAGGATTTTAGACATAGCAACAGGTATTGGCGAACCTGCAATTACCGCAGGGAAAATTGTAGGTCAGAAAGGACATGTTACTGCTACAGATTTATCTTCAGAAATGTTGGCAATTGGGGAAGAAAGAGCAAGATCTCTGGGTCTACAGGATATAATGGAATTTGTACAGAGTGATGCCGAAAATCTGAAACTAGGGACAGATGAAAAATTTGATGCAATTATTTGTAGATGGGGATTAATGTTTCTACCAAACCTGGATACTGCATTGAGTAATATACATGACAAATTAGTTTCCGGAGGAAAATTGGCAGCTGCTGTATGGTCCGAACCATCCAAAGTTCCGTTTATCAGTCTTTCCATGGATACTGCCAGAAAACATCTAGGTTCGTTACCGGGTCAGGGATTGCCTGGGCCATTAAGCTTGGCTGATGTAAATTCACTCAAAAAATCATTCGAGAAGGCGGGGTTCGTAGATATCCATTATGAGAGGATTCCGGTAATCTTTGAATTTGATTCTGCTGAGGACTACGTTAAATTCAATCAGGACATTGTTGCACCACTTCGTACAATCTTATCTAATGAGACTGAAATCAAAAAACAACAAGTATGGGATGATATTACTGAGCAAACTAAACTGAAATATTCAGACCCTGATAGCCGACGCGTTAAATTTGTCAATGAAGCTATATGCATAGTAGGACTTAACAAATAGTCCACATAATCAAGGTCGGGATTCCATAATTTAGTTGAATGGTACCATCATCAATCTTTTAATCCTATACTTAGTATCGTATGTTTTTTACAAATAGTAGTGATTTTTGGATAAGAAACATGTTTTGCAGCTAATGTATTTGTTTCAAGTTCCCATCATTCAATACGCTTGAGATCATTCCCGATGCTGTAGGCAATGGCTCATCGACTATCGTGTTGGTAAAGAGAGGTAAAATGGTGTACAACCCAATTAATATGGCGACCACGCCCAAGATTATTGCAATGATTATTCTTTTCTGATTCATTGATTTTAGGACCTCCATCTAATTATTAAAAGGTTAATTTTGCGCTGCCAAATAAAGTTGAGAATGCCTTACACCAAATTAGTACTGTATTGTGATTTGATAGATCTGTACCAATAGGAATTTCATAATTCTGATTTCCGATATTACCTTTTAATCTTCCAAGATTTACAATGTCTGATGCCTCCTTTCCAGTTGAAAGATAAACATAGAGATCCGGACCATTCGTAGTTTTTAGATTTTCCAATCTCAGGAATGTTCTTCCATCGGTAAGATCTATTACTTTAGCAATTCCCTCAGCTTTATGAAAACCATCTCCTGCATCTATGAAATTACCCATTAATGGTTGGGGCTTTGGTTGCATCGTAGAATCAGACATGTTTTCATAAACAGTAGAATTCTGTTTTGAGAATTTGTTCATTATCACCTGCTTTTCATCCTGAGTCATGTTCAGAGCTGCCTGAATTCTTTGTTCCTCCGTCATGCTCATAAAGTTCTGGACATTGGATGAAGTCCCAAAGGATACATGCGTTTTGGTTGTTACTAAAAATACTGAAAATATTAGACCTGTGAAGATCATCGCGCTAAGAACAATTTCCGTTGTTTTCAAATTATATTCACAGGAACAACGTGAATCTCTTTTAAAAATATTTATCCAGATCAGATCCAAATCTATACAAGATTGTGAATAGTCCTATTATCGGCTTGTCGTCAGAAACATTAACTACAAATTTAAGAAGATTTGAATGTACAATTATCACATTTCTGTAAGATTACCAGAAAAGCCAAGCTCAAGGAGAACGCTATACAGAATAATTGGCGAGTTACAACTGTGGATTTTTCACTGTTGTTGCTATTTCTAATTCTGTGACACTTTTTTGCCTCAGTTTTTTCGAGCGACACAAGTACCTGTAATCTCTGATCAACGAGGTACAAAGTAGCTGCAAACTTTGGATAATTACTTTACAATATTAAAATTATCTAGAATTTTTCCACTATGCGATATGAATTGTCCCATTAATGATTTATCGCCAATTATTATTTTTGTAAAGCCATAATCATTATCGTTTTGATATATTGATTCTTTTATTTGTCCCTCAAATTCATAATGGGATCTCCCGCCTGTGCCAGACTGTACGAAAACTGTATGTTTGTTTGGAAGCTTTATCCTTTCATAGTTATGGTTGTCGCCCCACATCACCAGATCTACTCCATACTTATCTAACAGAGGTTGTATCGCATTTGTTTGGTCCTCATCTGCGCCATGCTTCGACGGGCTTGTGTATAGAGGAGTTGTTGTTACTACTATCTTCCAAGGCTTTGTTGTTGCTTTAAGTTCCTTTTCCAAGAACTGGGCATTTGAAGATGGTGATTTATACGCATCCAGCATTATTACTCTTGCCGATCCTGCATCAAATGCATATACCATCGACGGCTGTCCAAATAAACCCGCATAGGAATCTGAGTCATGATCTCCTTTAGCGCCTTTCATCGGAATTCCTGCCTCCTTCAACTTATCCACTACTGGTTCAAATTCGTCAAGCGAGCCATACGAATAATCACCAAGTCCTAGCGTCAAGTTTATTTTATTATCTAACATTAGGTCTACCGTTTGTTCCCAGTTATCATTTACCGACGAACCCCAGTCTCCTGCCGCTCCTATATAATAGTTTGATCCTGGAGTTGAGACTATATTTACAGATACTTCTGTTATGCTGGCATAGCTATTCAAAGTATTTCCATTGACAGTAATTCTTATGTATCTTGCATTGGTATCCACAATATTGTATTTTTCAGGATCTAGTGTAGAACCTGTACTTTTGGAGCTTAGGACGTTTGTGAATGCTACTCCATCATTTGAGGTGGATATGACAAAATTATTCTGCCTTTCGTTTCCTTTATACCAGGCAATACTGATGTCACAAACCTTGTTCGTTGTTCCTAAATCAAGTTGTATCCATGAACCCACACCGTTATTAGACCATCTGGTGTCCAAATTATCATCAAGAACATTAATTCCAGGAAACCCAGTCTGACTAGCTGAAGTTTTAGCATTCTGAACATGACCAATAGTACATTGTACTTGCGATGGATTCGAGGAAGATACCATGGATTTGATTTCTGATATACTTGCATAATTATTTTGATTATTACCGTTAACGGTTATACGTATGTATCTTGCATTAGTATCAACAACGTTGTATTTTTCATATGAAAGGGATTTTCCACTGCTTACTGTTGATAATACGGTCTTGTATGATTTTCCATCCTGCGACGTTGAAACTATGAAATTATTCTGTCTTTCATTTCCTTTATACCAGGCAATATCCACGCTACAAATGTTCTTACTTGATCCTAAATCCAACTGAATGGATGAGCCTACACCATAATTAGACCAGACAGTGTTAAGATTATTATCAACTGCTTTTGAAGCTGGAAATCCAATTTGGCTAGGCGCAGACGCAGTTGCCTGCGAAACCTGGCTATTAGTACAGGATTGAGATGAACCCTTGTAACCATATATCTTAAATTCGCTGATACTAATCCAGTTGCTCTGCGTGTTCCCACTAACCATAACTCTTACAAACCTGCCGGTTTGGGATTGAAGATTATACTTTTGCTCAGTTAACGATGTACCATCACTTTTACCGGAGTAAGCATTGGTAAATGTTTTACCATCCTTTGATATTGATATTACAAATGTATTAACACGTTCATTTCCCCTATGCCAGTTAAGACCTACCGTGCATATTACGTTCTCTTGCCCAAGATCGATCTGAATCCACGATCCAAGACCTAGATTAGACCATCTTGTATTGAGATTCTGATCGATTGCATGGGATGGTGGGTTAACCGAATCTGAGCCACTAGCAGTAATCCCACTAACCGGAAGCTTTAAACAAGTATTAGACGTGGTAAACGGGTCATATTGCCCATTCACTTGAGAAGGTTGAACAAGAGGATTTGTGAAAATCAGAATAAGAAATGAGACAATGTAAATACCAATTTTTAATTGATTGCTACTTAAATGGTTAGAGAAGCCAAGTTTAGGTAAATTTCCTCTCAATACGGCATTTATCCACTTTATCAATTCTATTATATCACAAAATCCCTTGTCACAGTAAACTGATGTTTGGTATTTAATTCAATGAGGTGTAAAAACTTTTGCAAGGCCCATTCTTTTTCAATCAAGACTAGAAATGCACTGAATATTCTTGAATCAAATAAAAATGCAAGTTTAGCAATTAAATCTACAGACATGGAATGATATCATGTTTTGATGATCGCGTCAATAGACTGAATAATTGCAGAAGAGTTTGTTAATGTACAAATCTTTCTTATTTACATCGAAATAATATCAACATATGGTCGGAGAAACGAAGGGACTAATTAGCAGAAGGCTGTTGAGAGTCCCCTTTAGCCATTATTTCTGATCTAATTGAGGTCAATGATTGGTCGATTTGATATATCGCCAGTTTATCTCTTCCAATTATCTCAAATTTTTGAAGAATAGTCCCAAACAAGGTTTCTTCTTCTATTTGTTCACTTACAAACCATTGTAAGAAAGAATATGTAGCACGATCTTTTTCTCTTTCGGCAATCTCTACTAAATTATTTATAAGTTTTGTAACAGTCTGTTCACTTTTCAAACCTGCCTGGAAAGTAGATTCCAATGAATCAAAATTTCCCTTAGGCTTTTCGGTTGCTGGTATTATTGCTTCAGCTCCTGCATTATTAAGGTAGTGAACGAATTTCAACATATGTGTATTCTCCTCGGCAGCTTGTTCAAAAAAGAACGTCGCACCTCCATTATATCCGGTTCTTTCACACCATGATCCAATTGCAACATATGCCTGAGTTGATGATGCTTCATAAGAAATTTGATCATTAATTGCCTTTGCAAGTTCGGTTGATATTCTCATTGTAATATTCTATACATTCTCATATATCTATATTTTTGTAATTGCTAGATGTTGATTTGAGAAAAAGGAACTTTAAGAATCGCCCGCTTCCTAATCAAATAATGTATTTTAAGATAGAGCTGATTGTTAGATCTAGTTACTAGATCCCAGTCATATTAGATATTTTTTGCTTTAACTCGCTAATTGGTGTCTGGACGTCTGCTTTATTTTGAACTTTTGATTTTAAAGGGGAGATCAAGCTCAGTACATCTTCAGCTGAACTTTTCATTGTTTGATTAAGCATGGGCAATGAGTCCTCAATGAGAGACTCTGCCCTTGAAATAAAACCACTTGCATCCTGATATTCAATTATCTCAACCACTTTCCCTTCTCTCACACCCGATTCATATTCGGTATTTGCAACGTCGAATAACCATGAAGCTACAATTAGGTTCAACGTACTATTTTCTTGTGGTACAATTAGTTTAATTGCATCGTTTAGCAACTGATTTGACTTTTCAGTCTCCTCAGTAAATTGAGATAGGTCTAATTTTTCTACATTTCGTGATAGCTCACTCAATGAAGTATATAATGTATGATTAAGATTACTATCAACGGTAACAAGAGGAGCTTCTATAAAATCATATATTTCTACTATAGGGTGTAAGATATGAGCCCGGGTTAATGTAATATTTCCGTCCTCTTTATTCACAATTGCCTGTTCAAGATGACCTTTCATCTGTTCAATATTATACACGTATTCTATTTGGTTCGGCATTTGACCCGAGACTAATCCAAATGTTGAAACTTGCAGGCTCAAAAATAGAAAGCTGCCAAGGCAAGAGAGTATAAATAAATTAGATTTTGTAATACTTAAGTTAAATTTTCTCAATGATGATCAGCTATCTAAATAACGGCTAATTTAAGGCTTATCAAGATTCTCATTGCAGAGAAAGAACTCCAGAAATCAAATGAACTCTCCTTATGTTAATGCATCCTAATCGATCATTTACTTCCGAAGGAATATTGACAAACCCAAAAATAAATAGATAAATCTTAACATTATGACATGAGAGATTTTCTTTACTGTTCTGTCTCATTGCGTGCTGCATTTTACCAATTATGGGACCATCAAGTGACTTTGGTAATTATCTGGGAGGAGTAGTATTAACGATAATTGATTTGTTTGTGGTACTTGAGTTTACGAAGACGACGTTAGAATTTTCACAACCAAAGCCATCTCCATCAGAATCTAAACCAAAAGTGTCCGGAGCTAATACTGTAAAATTTCTGTAGGGGATATCTGTACAAGTCAAATTGGCAGAAAATGTGGTAACACAAAAATCTGGATATGAAGGGTCACAGGGATTGCTCATATTACCCGCAGAGCCATTCTCCTGTATCTGACTTGCATTTATTTGTAATTCTCGTGGTTGTGGTACAGTAATGTTCATTTGACCACTTGCATAATCAATAATTCCAAAGCCAGAACCTAATGGGAAAGATACTGTTAGCAATAAGATGTATAGTTTTAAACTCATGCATATTTTAGTATAGACTAGATATTTAAGTGAACTGATAGTCTAAATAAATTCGGAGCCAATGATATCGTTGGCCAGTTAGTATTACTCCCATTTGTCCAGAATGAGAAAACAAAGTCTCGGTATTCCTCACCAGCCCTTTTTAACAGATCGGAGTATTCATTGGTCGTTCTTTCTCTTCCAGTCGCGATGCACATCATATGTATATCAAAAAGTTTGCGAAAGTGTGTTTTTCCGGTTCTGAAACCATTGTGTTCAGCGATGTAAACTGTTCCTTTATTAGGGTATCGCTGATAAATGTTTGAAAGTATTTTAACACATTCGTCCTATTGTAGATTATGTCAGAAGCTAACAAGTCTTTTCATCCAGATGAAATTGATGTTTCAATATCTGAAATCTCAGACGGGATATATCGTATATCTGGTTTTGTTGAAACATACGGTATTACGTTTAATCAGTTTTTGATCCAGGATGAATGTCCAACCCTAATTCACACAGGGCCCATGGGCATGTACAACAAAATAGAGGAAAAAGTAAAGGAAGTTATTAACATTGAAAAATTAGCCTACGTTGCATTTTTACATTTTGAAAGCGATGAGTGGGGAGGTATGGAGTTTCTCAAATCACCAAAGGCAAAGCTTGTATGCAGCGATTTGAGTTCCAAGTTGAATCTCACAGGTTGGTATAACGTTCCCTGCGATCATATATCGTTTTGGGACAATGAACTTCTCAAAACTGGCAAACGTGTTCTTAGATTCATAATGACTCCACATGTTCACCATTGGGATAGCATGATGATCTTCGAAGAGACCACCAAATCATTATTTCCATCGGATCTTTTTATTCAACCAGGAAAAAATAGGGCAATAGTTTCTAGTGATCTCTCAGACGACATGATTCAGTTGTATAAGACGGTGGGAATTTTCGGCAGTGAGGAACCTGTAAGGCAAACTACCAGAAGACTTGTAAAACTTGAGCCAAAAATTATCTTCCCCATGCATGGGGGTTGCATAGATGCTTCAATGTTCCCTTCTTACACAGACGCTTTAATGAAAAATGAATTTGCATATTCAGGTAATATACTGGGTCAAAAGGTTCAAATCGTTACTTGAGATTTAATTAATTTCAAGATTTACATCAATATCAATTTTTATTACATCAGTTAATTACAAAAATCTTTGCAATTTTCTCGATATTAACCACGGACATCTTCGATTCTAATAAGAAGAGTTATTAGATTAAAATCAATAGTCTGTAACCTTCTGTCGGTAAAGACAAATTTTAGATAAATTCTTGGTTACACATGATAACAAATATACATGACAAATGAAACTGATTGATTCGATGAACGTTCAGAAATTCCTTTTAATATTTTTGGTATTCTCATTAGTTTCCATTATGAATGCAGTTTCATTTTTTAGTACAGGTTATGCACAACAAGGACAAACAGAGACATCCATCGAATCGCCTCAATTCCTTGCAATTCAGAATGCACAATCTGGCACCATTTCAGAAATTAATTCCACTACTTTTTTACTCCAATTAAATGATTTGGCCGACAAGCTAATCCTATTTTCTGATAGACCTGATAGAGTAGTAGTCACTCAAAGCAATCAGGAATTTGTCGGAAACTGGACATCAGGAGAAGAAAGTTTCCGACTAGATCCTCCAAATGCTGTTTTAGTAGTAGATGATCAAAAAGAAGATACTATTGAGATAGAGCTTTACAATCCCAAATATGAGAGTGAGGAAAGGAAAATAAGTTACAACTTTACTTTTCTTGGTAATAAAACAACAGTTTCTGATCTTCCAAATGAGCTAGGAAAATCAGTCTTAATAATTGATTCCTTTCCTATGGCGGTAAATTCGCAGGTTACAGATTGATAATACTGGATAATCATAATTCCTAGAATTAGTCATAGCATAGTTTACAATATGGTGGCCTAGTCAGACATTTCTTATCGATAGTAACTTCCAGAATTGTAGGAATACTTGTTAGTTATATCATTTGTAAGAAACGAATTTATCAGAATTTCGATTACAATAGTGCATAATTTAAATCGATTACTGCTTTGGTAATAGAATTCTGCGTAGTGTTAGTCGATTGTATTTATTTTTTCACATCAGCCAAGTTTTTTCATAGGAGCTAAGCTTGTTTCGAGCTTTCATAAACTTTAGTAGATTGTCTTGAACTCTGATATCAGGATAGGATTTGTACAATTAATTACTTATTTATACACCCACAATCTCTATATCGTCATGAATGTTCAAGCATATGCAGCTCATGAACCCGGAGGAAAATTAGAAACTTTTGAGTACGAACTCGGCTCACTAAAACCCGATGAAGTAGAGATAGATGTCGAGTACTGTGGAATTTGTCATAGTGATTTGCATATGCTTAAAAACGATTGGGGTTTTACACGATATCCATTTGTACCAGGACATGAGATCATCGGAAAAGTAACTGATATTGGAAATGCTGTAACCCATCTGGAACTAGGACAATATGTAGGATTAGGTTGGCGAGCACGTTCTTGCCTAGTATGTGACCAGTGTTTGAGCGGTCATCATAATCGCTGTCTTAAGGGTCAGGATGTCATCGTTGGCAGACATGGTGGTTATGCAAATAAGGTACGTTGTCAAGCACTATGGGCCTTTCCCTTGCCTAAGAACATTAATGTTAAAAGTGCTGGTCCATTGTTTTGTGGTGGAATTACAGTTTTCAATCCAATTATTCAAAATAATATCAAGTCTACAGATCATGTGGCGGTTGTTGGAATAGGAGGATTAGGACATATGGCCATTAAATTTCTTAATTCTTGGGGATGCGAGGTTACTGCCATGTCTACCAATCCTGAAAAAGAGAGGGAAGCGCAGCAATTTGGAGCCGATCATTTCATAAACACTACCGGCGCAGATGCATTGAAACCATATTCAAATCGTTTTGATATGGTAATGGTTACTGCAAACGTCGATCTGAATTGGGACTCTTACATTAAGACGCTACGTCCGGGAGGTAGGTTACATATTGTTGGAGCAGCCTCACAAGTGAATGCAGCGGTGTTTCCATTAATTTCTGGTGAGAAATCTATCGGCGGTTCTCCTATTGGAGGTCCCGCAGATATTCTAAAGATGCTAGATTTTTGCAATCGCCATGGTATTGAGCCTGTCATTGAAGAGCTTCCGATTTCACGCGTTAATGAGGCAATCGCTCGTCTTGCAGCAGGCAAGGCACGTTATCGAATTGTCTTGAGCAGTGATTTCAAGTAGTCAACCTTGTATTCTGCTCAACCTTCTATAGGGCAGAAGCAGTTAGCACCCCACGTTTCATTGTAACCCGGAATGGAACCCTTGCCTCTGTCTTGACAAGATATATGCGCGTTGTGCAAGAGATGTCATTTATCAAGACAAATGATCAAGGGATATACGATGTTAAGGTTGAAGGATATAATATCAAAATAAGAGTTTAGGTCACGCCTATTCCTTGCTTCTCATGTTGTTTTTGACTGGCTTCATTTATACAACCACTTATTATTTTCACGAAATTGTAAATTAAACATAAAGTTGGAAAATATATATATATACAAGCCATAAACAAGACGTAATGAAAATTTTAGCTATTCTATTAATATTAGTGGGAACAACTATTTTCGCTACATCTAATTACTTTATAGATAATGTCAGTGCGTCTGATACTTTGGTTTCTATTGGAGGGAATGGAAGTTCATGGGATTCAATTTCTCCCAAGAATGCGGAAATTAAGGTTGGAGATAGTGTGACGTGGCACAACCCCATGATTGTTCCCGAACCTCACACTGTCGCTTTCTTAAAAGATCCAAATTATTTTCCTCCTCCAGCAATTCCATTTAGCATCTCTAATATTTCTGAGTTAAAACCAGTACTGCCTGTTCCAAACATCGAGCCACTAATAGTTGCAAATGAAAGCGGAGCAAATGCAGTAGTAGTAGATAATGCAAGGCATTATACTCCGGTAGCAATAGACTCAACTGGTAGTAACGTAACTTACTTGGAAATCAATCAGAATTATACTATGACAGGGACTGAAAAATTTATAAATTCTGGCTGGATCTGGCCAGATGGTCTAGCTCCTCCTGGTGTACCACCGATAAGCAGTTTCACTATTACATTTGAAAAACCTGGAACATATGATTATATCTGTGTTATACATCCTTGGATGACTGGGATCGTTACTGTTACTTAGTATGGATTAATTCTCCTTTATTTTTGATTTAATTCTCTATCTCCACCAGAATCTTAGTATTCTATAGAGATTAACTACCTCTTAGACTTTCAGATCCAATTTAAAGTATTCTAATGTAAAATCAAATTAAACTCCATGATATCTAAGGCAATTTACCAATAGTATAAAATATATAAAATTCCTGTTGGTAATAAAAATAATGTCAACGATGACTAAGGATGAGATCAGAAATTTTCTTTTGCAGGGCACTCTTACAGGTAAACTGGGAACTATTAACAAGGACGGTACACCTCATGTGGTTCCTATATGGTATACAGTAGACGAAGAAGATAATATTGTTTTTAATACTGGTGGTGAATCAGTAAAGGCCAAAAACATTAGACGAGATAATCGAGTTCGTTTGTGTGTTGACGACCAAACTCCTCTTTTTTCATATGTTCTCTTGGATGGGATAGCCCAGGTACAAAGAGCGCAAACAAGAGAGATTTACAAATGGGCCAAGATAATAGCAGCAAGATATATGGGTGATGACAAATCAGAAGCATACGGCAAGAGAAATAGTGGAGAAGGTGAGATATTAGTAAAGATTAAACCAGTCAGGATTGTCGGACAAAAAGATACTGCAGGATGGTAACTAATTCAATTCGATTTTCATGAAGCGATAAACTTATCCAATAAACAATCTTTTTCGAAAAAGGACAATCCGGACGCGATACACCGGTTAAATTCTGTAGGCAAGGTAGATATCACAATTACGGGCAATGGAGTTTGTTATTCAACTTACTTTTGCCAACTTAGATATATTCTATTAGCGTAGTGTTAGCTAAATGTTTGGAGGCGAAAAAAAGAAATCTGTGTGGAAAATGGAATATGAGGATGCAGTTTACAAGATATATGACTGGAACAGAAATTTGGCAGCATACTTCTTTCCGAATTACCCTTTGGAAGAAACTTCAGAGAATGAAGATGAAATTATTGATAAACTAAACAAGTCGCATCAAAGTGTTAGAGGCGGAAGTATTCTCTTTCCTATGGTTAAACTGAACATACTTGATAAAGAAGAAGGGATAGACTTGGACTATGCTATTTTCGCACTGGAAGAAAGTCTCAAACGAATTCAAACATGGAAGCAATGGTTATTGGAAAACAATAATAAATATGGAATAGTTGGAAACTCTGTATATACTTCGAGAGAAGACAGGGAAATGCTTTCTATTGCTCTTGGTATCCACTCAGACATAGTCCTCGGAGAGAAAGAAACTCTTGCAACTTTAACTCCATTACTAGATGGACTGCATGATAGTGGATTATTGTAAAAAATGATAGTCGTATGATTGGTAACTAAATATTTTCTACTAACTCTCCCGATCACTCTTTAATGAAATAATGAGGGTTTCAATATTTAGAAATGCAATCATGACGTATGATAAAATATGAAACCTAGTAGATATACCATTGTTGTCTTATGAGTTAATTATCCGGAGTAGAATAACTACTTGCAGTATAAAGTAACGGTTCTGCATTATCATCAGGATCTCCACTAAAGTAACCATGACCATTACCGTCGCATTGTGAGTTTTGGTTAGAACCAAGGCTTTTGAGCGCATTCAAGATTTCAGACGGAGATTCACCAGAATGTTCGGACTTGTATAGCGCTACAGCACCGCTAACATGAGCTGTTGCGGCACTTGTGCCGCTGAACGACATGTAAGAATCTCCATTCGTTGTTGTTTTGACAAGGACTCCTGGAGCAGCCAAATCAACCACAGGGCCATAGTTACTAAAACTTGCAAAAGTATCATCTTTACCCGCTGTGGTAGCTATAGATGAAATACCACCACATTTTCCATCAATGTCAACAATTGCAGACACTGCTATTACTTCTGGGTAGCTTGCAGGAAATACACTAGAGGCATCCATTCCTTCGTTTCCAGCAGCTGCTGCATAAGTTACTCCGGCTTCAACAGATCTAATGATTGCATTATGAAGGGCATCGTTTTTACCAACTGCTCCGAAGCTCAAATTCACAACATCTATCTCATCGGCATGCTCGGTAACATAATCGATTCCTTTAATTATATCGGAACTGGAACCCATGCCATTATTATCAAGCACCTTGATAGCCCATAACCTTGCCCCTGGGGCCACACCTACTACGCCTTGAGAGTTATCTTTGGCCGCTGCCACCCCAGCAACAGCTGTACCATGGCCATCATCATCATTAGCGTTACTTGTTCCTGGAACAAAGGTAACTTGTTTGTATACATTAAGATCCGGATGATTCAGATCAATTCCCGTATCCAAAATGGCTATGTCAGCATTTACAGAACCGCTGCCATCCCCAGACTTAGTGGAACTCAGATCACCGTCAATTCTATTAACACCAGATGGCAAACTCTGAGCGAATGCTTTTACCTTCACATCGGGTTGAACATAATCTACATTTGGATTTTGCATAATTGTCTGAAGCACTTCATCATTAGGGACTTTAACAGTAAACCCCGGGTAAACATGATCAAAGATATGTTCTACTGTTGCTCCTTCGCTCTTTGCTTTATCAGCCAAAGAATGTACAGATGATAAAAAGTCTTCCTTCATAATTACAATGTAATCGTTCGGTATTTTTTCACCCTGTACTCCTCTTAATTTCTTTGCCAAGTTGTGCGCCTCGTCTATAATTTTGTCTTTTTTATCTTGAAATGTCACTATCTCAAAACGTTGCCCTTCTACATGAAATAGAGAAATTTGTGATATTGAAGTCAGTATGCAGTAAGATAATAGCATCGCCATCAAGATACTTGATATAGGACTTACATTTTTCCAAAAGCGCATAGTCTCATGCTAGACTACAAACTATAATTAATCTGAATTTAGTTACATCATTACTTAAGTTTGTTCTAACTAAATACTACCTTACATGGTTGGGAGTAGTAGAGATTCGGAGCTAAAACATGAACCTATCATATATGAGTATTGGTCCTAAAAGAGGTACTTTTATTGACTGATTTTTTTACGATTTTTTGGAGTTTTATATCATCCTGCGATATCGTTTTCATTCTTTACATTATTCCTAAATATAATGTGACATAGACTAAGGTTAAGGTTAGAATATGAAGGAGATTCGTCAGATTCTATTAAAAACTCTAAGGAATGTAAATTACTATCTAGAGATAGGTAATAATTTGTCTAGATATTAAGAATATCTAAATAGATATATATAATTTGTCTGACAATAATAGATTAGATTAAACAGCTGGGATCTTGGTCGTATTTGTTCATCCTGATAATGCCAGGTCCCAGTTGAATATTGTCTCTAACTTATGATTGATGCTTTGAATAGATTTTGTATCTCCGGAAAAATTAAAACAGAATATTCGATTTATGATCCAGTATGATATTTCAGAAGAACTCAAGCAGGCAGTGGCAGACTAAATCAGGAATGTATAGGTACTCATCAAGATGATTGGTTCCTTTTTGTTAATAAGCAAAATGTAAAACCAGAGAAATGCACACCAGTTCTAAAAATGTATTAAGATACCAGTCTAATCACGAGAACCTGATTGGGGAAATTTTTCGAAAATCGGGCACTCAATATTTGGTTTCTATTTATAGGGATCCTTCACCTGAAGCTTTAGTATACATTGAGACGACATTCGAGACTTTTTATTCAGGATTGCAGAACAATTCGATAACCACCAATAATGCTAGTTCTATATATATGATAAAGGACACAAATAGGTATGTTAGTGAATAGTGTTGTAACAAATGACCTTAATTCATTAGACATGCCTCAGGGATTGATAGAGTTGTTGATTGAAAACTCTCTGGATAGAGAACGTTTATTAAAAATGAGCATAGACGAATTAGCTTTTATTCTAAATATTGATATCGAAGCTGCAAAGATAATCATCAATTCAGTAGCAAATTATTCCAACTTCATGTTTCATGATATGAGAGAGCTTAGGTAACAGTAGAAAGAAGAATTGGGATCATGGACACAAATGATGAAATAGCTGCTGAGAAAATTATAAGGATTTTAAAGGCTAATGGGTACTTTATTAGCAAAAGTGATGTTCTTTGGATTCTAAATAGCATGACAGAGGAGTTAGAACGTCAAGTGAACAAATCTAATAGTATTCTAGAAAGGAAGGTTATTTGTGAAGTTATAACAACTGCGAAAGAAATAAAGGTAATAACTGAACTTCCAGACGTTTCTGAGGAGGATATCAATATTAGTATATATGACAACGATTTATTTATCAATGCTGACGGTCAAAAAAGGAGTTATTACGAAGTGGTACATTTACCAAATGGAGTATCTGACAAAGGATTAAAATCGACCTTTCTTAATGGCATTCTAGAGATAACTCTTCAGAAAACAAATAAAACAAGTCGAATTTAAACCGGCGTCTCTGGAATAGTACCTTTCACTTTCAATACAAGCTAGCTATTCTTAGTATAAATATATGGTAACGTAACGGCAATGGTTTTTTATCGAATTAATTCTTTACTTCCATTCCCAGGTCTTGTCTGTGAAATTGCCTTGGGTATCTACCTGGGCTTCAAATACGCCGACAATGTTATTTAGAAATTCTAGTTTACCGCCTGAATTAGTTTGAAAAAATACCGCTCCACGCCATTTTAGAATCCCTAAAGCATCATACCTACCTATCCCTTCTCCAGTATAGGTTGCAATCTCCCCGTCTGAACTTTGTATTACCCCATTACCAACTCCATGAAAAGCGCCCTGAGATGACGGACTAGCCATGTATGTCAGAGTTTCTGTCACTTGAACTCCCTTAAGTGTACCACTAGCGGAAACACTCGTCTCCATTGTGGGACCCTCAATATCAGCAACTTTCACATAAGTAACTCTGCCTTTCATTTCTCCGATTGGATCTCCTAGCATATCTTCACATATTTCTGAGTATACTTAAACATACTGCAATGAATTACTTGAAAGGAGATTAGTATCGTATGAAAGAGAGGTAAAATAAAGCAAATAGCCTTATGGGCTATAGGATTTTCATAAGAATCTATATGTAACTAATATAGTATTTTTTATGTTTATCCTGTTAACTGTTCTTTCAACGATACCATATCTACCAAGTTCCAACGCTCTACGATCTTTGCCTTATTAAAGGAAAACTCTGTCATTCCATTCACTTTGAATTTTTTACCTGTTGACTGAAGATCCCCAAAAGCACCATCATGAGTGCCTGTCAGATAATATCTGCACACGACCTTGTTTCCTTCAATTATGATATCTTCAAAGATAATTCTTATGTCAGGAAATGCCTTCCATAGGAGATAGATGAACTGTTTGAAACCTTCCTTATTAGTTGGAAGATTTGGAGGAAAACCATGAATAACCAACGAATCATTATAAAAATCAAAATACGATGATTCTCTTACTTTGGGATCATTAAATGTATCTGCCAAATTACGCACAACTTGCCTTAATTCTTCTGATGATGACATAAATTGAAAACTGTATTGCCTATTTTAATAACTTTTCACCTACTTTGTTTGTCTAGTATCCCCAGGGAATTAATTCTAAGAGGCGCTTTGTTTTATGATAGATACTGGGTTTTATCGATTAACCCGAAAGAACTGAGATGAATAAATAATAAATTGACTATAAATAATCTGTAATCTTGTTGTCCTTGCTTTCTAAAATGCAAGCTTCAATTTGTTTTTTATATGTCATGACCGCCTGTACTCTAGAAAATTGCCTTAGAAACTCTATTTCATCCTTTAAGAATCCTGGATTTGAGTTATAAAGCTCGTTGAATACTAGTTTCTGATTTATGTGCTCTAATGTTTGGAGTCTTTTGTATATCTTGTCTATCCCTTCTACAATACCGTTTTCTAACAAAGTTTTGGCAAGCCTCCTTTTAGATAAATTGAACATTCCTGTATGTATAATTCTATCATACACCGACAGTACTTCAAAATGATCTTTTATACCCGTATAGCCTATTATTGTTGCGGGAAGTAAGCGCAGAAACTTTATTGAATTCTTGTTTACATGATTTTTGTCCAAGACAACGATAGATCTTCCGAAAGTGAGTATAGCATTCATTATCTGATTGGGTAGGCGTCCATCTAAGATATCACAATTGGACTTGAGCTCAACAGGATATAGTGAAATACAATCTATTCTACATTTTTCAGTTCTGGCAACTTCTGTTAGTTGGCCTGTCCTCATAAGGATATCATAGTAGGTCTCTGTCGCCTCTGAATCCCGACAAGCTTTAGAATTTTTGGTTTTCTGAAGAACTGCAATTACCAGATCAAATTGACCAAAATGACCCTCATTCTTGACTCTAATTTCGCTACCTGATTTTAGAAACGAAAGTTCTCTGTTTTTACTATTAAAAATGTGTCTTGATTCCATTGAATTAACAAATAGGTCCTTTAACTCCACTTCATTCATAATTTAATAATATAGCTAGGAGCCCGATAAATAGAGGTTTAGACAATATTATTTGTTAAGCTAATCACTACTTGTTGAGTTATCAGGCGTCCATATTCTACGTCCTAGGTGGGTTGGACGTCGCAGGTAATAGCGAGGAGCGAGCGCATAAATTAATTCAATTGTTTCAGATAGGAATTTTTAATAACTCGTATCTCTAAAGAAAATGCCCTTGAGTCAAAATGATAGATGCCAATGTGGGCATATCCGATCGCATCATGCTCGGAAGATGCCCAAGAACAATCCTACCAAATGTAATAAATGTGATTGTCCAAAATTCATAATTCCTAATAGTCGATAGGACAATAAAGTTTAAATGTTCTCTCAGTATACGGAAATAAGATTAAGCTATTTTATAATCATAAACCGGTGGAGCCATTTATCGAGTGAGATGGACGGCTCCACCGAGCCTCTACATCAGAAACGTAGAGGTTTACCAATACGAATCAACGATATAAAAATCAAACTGATCAATGAAATAAGTTTTAGAAAATTGTTACTAAACTTTGCTAACTACAATTGACAATTCTCCGTCGATTACTTTCCATTCCCAATCTAGTTTATCTCCATCCTCCAATTTCATCTGCCTGACAATACTCATAGGGATTGTGGTGCGTAGAGACGCAAATTTAGATGAGGCCTTTTTTGCTACTGTAATTTCTCCCATTCTTTAAGAATACGGCTTACTTTGATTTAAACTCTACCTTGTATTAGGTAAATATCTATACCTAATCCTATCAGATAATTAAAACATACTCTATTAGATAAAAAGAAGATGTGATGACACAAGATTCCTAATTAGCAGTGTTTCCTAGGTCGTGCGAAAGAAAATTCAGAAAAATAAATTAGAGGTCTACAACGAGTTTAGTAAAAAATTCTAATGAAGATCTAAAATGTCTTTTCAGCTCTTTCGTAGCCGTGTGTAATAATGAAAATGACTTGCGCAAGTCAGGAAGAGTCGGGAGAATAATGATATTATTTATTATGGTACGAAAAAGAATCCATCATGATAATTTCTGAGATATTAATTAAGAACGTCAAAATATCAAAACATAATATCTAAGAGTCTCTTAAGATATCAAAAATTTATAAAAAATATCAAACAAGATGATTTAAATTAGATTAATATCAAAACAAAATTATGCTTAATCAAACTATGTTACTCTTAATTGGAATGGTATTTACTACGGTAGCATTTATAGATAATCCAATATCATATGCAGAAAAGAGAGAATGTAAAGACTTGACTAAGGAAGTCAAATACAATTCTGAAGATCACGATGATAATAAAGAGTCGGAAAAAGAGTTCAAGAAATCTCTAGAGCAAGACTCACTTTGTGAATTCACAGAAAGACATGATAAAGAAGAACTAAAGGGAGAGGTCAAGAATTGGGATGAATATAAGAAGTCGGAAGTATATCAAACATCCAATAAGGAACAAAAAGACTGTCAAGAAGAAGGCTTCAAATCTCCTGATGACGGAGATAAGGCCTTGCAGGGATATGAGATAGAATATTGTGGATGGGATGAGGACTAAATTTACAAACAAATACTAGTATATCTATCTACTTTACTGATTCGAGAAACTATCTGACGTTCAAGAAGATCATATCACAATTTATCTTATTTCAAAATCTAATGCTTTTTACCAATCCGTTCAAATTCCTTCAAATACGATTGGTTTTTTGACCTCCACTTTTTAGTTATAAGCTCTCTTATTAGCAGCCACATATCTGCAATAACATAACTCTGCCATTGGATGAGTTCATCTTCCAACTCTTTATCATGCTTTAGTATAAAACCCAATCTATCGTAGTTAGATGCTACATTTCTTGCTGCATCTTCTGTTGCCATATCAAGTTCGAAAACTAACTTTTCGTTTCCATTTCCCTCTTTTATCTGAGTTAGCAATTTACTTTTTCTAAGTGCCCTTCTCGTGAACAAATTTTTCATCTTCTATTATTCTGGTAATATTTGTAACATTTGAAAAAAGATCAGATTGTCTCTTACGTTTACCTTCTCTATGGGATCTTAATATTCTGGCTAAAGACAATACCATAGCAGCTACGGAAAAATTAATGAAGATATTACTAACGGTTCCAATTGTTTATATTTATTATAGACATTATATAATAATTAAACTTAGTTTATTCTAATATTGGTGTAATTGTAATTAAAATTGGATAAATATTAGGATGTTCCTCTTTCCAAGATATCCAATGATTTTGAATTTATGAAATAGAGGCTAGTGTAAGCATAAATTATGAAATACCCACTTTACAATTGACGTGATTCTATGGATGTGCCAGTAAACGAGGGTATGATCTAGCTATAGGTTTTACATTTAAGAAAATGGAAATTGCATAAAGAAATTTGAATTTATTTGGAAAAAAGCATAGAATCCGTTTTCTAATCCTTAAATACAATAATTTTGTTATCAATAAATTATCATGTCTACTACTCAAGTTACGTCTGAATCACAAGGTCAATACAAAGCTAAGGCTTTCTCTGCAGCAAGCGCTACTTCCAAGCTTGTTCCGACAGTCATATCGCGGCGAGAACCAGGCAGTCATGATGTTCAAATAGAAATTCTTTTTTGTGGTATCTG
Source organism: Nitrososphaeraceae archaeon (assembly GCA_025937665.1). Taxonomy (GTDB): domain Archaea; phylum Thermoproteota; class Nitrososphaeria; order Nitrososphaerales; family Nitrososphaeraceae; genus TA-21. The sequence goes on from JAICQW010000002.1 coordinate 30,376, forward strand.
CCATTCTGATCTGCACCAGGTCCGTAATGAGTGGAGTGTGATGCCTACTGTATATCCCTGCATTCCGGGTCATGAGATAGTCGGTAGAGTCACAAAGGTAGGATCTGCAGTCACCAAGTTCAAACAAGGAGATCTAGCTGCTGTCGGCTGCTTGGTTGATTCCGATGGCTCGTGTCCCGATTGCCAGACCGGTCTTGAACAGTTTTGCCCCCAATTGACTCTTACATATAACTCACGTGATCCGCACTTGGGAGGTGTTACTTATGGAGGATATTCTGATAGCATTGTGGTTAAAGATCATTTTGTTCTTCATGTTCCTTCTAACCTCGATCTTGCCGGAGTAGCACCACTCCTTTGCGCTGGAATCACAACATATTCTCCAATGAGGCACTGGGGTGTTACCAATGGTAAGAAAGTTGGAGTAGTTGGTCTTGGTGGACTAGGACACATGGCGGTAAAATTTGCACATGCGTTTGGTGCTTACGTTGTTGTTTTTACTACCTCGGAGAACAAGAAGGATGATGCTATTCGCCTTGGCGCTGACGAAATTATTATTTCCTCCGATCCTACTCAGATGAAAAAACACACATCCAGTTTTGACTTTATACTCGACACTGTATCTGCTGAACATGACATTAATGCCTACATCCAGCTACTCGGTCGTGATGGAAACATAACCCTAGTAGGCGCACCAGACAAGCCTCATGCCGTGTCTGCATTTGGACTCTTGTTCCAGCGTCGCAGCATTTCTGGTTCAATAATAGGAGGTCTAGCCGAAACGCAGGAAATGCTTGACTTTTGTGGTAAACATAACATTACTGCTGATGTTGAAGTTATTCCTATACAGAAAGTTAACGAGGCTTACGAGAGGATGCTCAAGTCGGATGTAAAGTATCGTTTCTCTATTAACATGGAGTCCATAAAATCAGACTAAAAAGACATCATCAGTCAGAACTAAAACCACTTTATTTGATCGGACTAAAATAAGAATCTCAAAGTTCAGTTTACCATACTTGCTGATGATGTATTTTCACTTGATTTTTGATCAACAACATTTATTTTATAAGTAACTTCAGATCAATAAAATGGCTGCTCTCCCTTAACATGAATAGTGTATTCGCCAATAGGTAACGGTTTTAGGAATATCCAATAGCCGTATGCAACGGCCTGAGTGGGTCCACTGCGAACATCAAAAATGTTATCTTTAGCAACAGTCAGGTCAAACAGATCCGCTTTTATCCTCTGATATGTCAAGGAAATATCATCTAATTCTGTCCCTACATATGTTGCGGCACTAAGGTCTGATTCAAGTGCTCTCTTTAAATCATCTTCACCCTTCGCGTTTGGGAAATCTGAGAATGATATTTCTGCATTAAGTACGGGATACAGGACTGCCTTTCCAGCGGGTATTGTTACCGTTCTATTAGCCACTGAATTATACGCACCGCTCAGGAAGAACACTGGTTCATCAGATGGTTGAAATTTCATAAGTGCAGTTCCATTGGGATTAAGAAGTGGGTTATTATAGTATCCGGAGAACGAATAAGGCCATTTCCACCATTTCGCAGTCCATTCTGGTATCGTTATATTATAGGGTATCGCAGTACTATTAAACAACAATGAGTCAATTTGACTTTTTGATAAATCTGCGGATATGTTTTCAGTGAATAGTGGAAGCGAAGTAAATGTTATCACTAGTGCCATCGTCAGCAGAAACAAGAACTTGGATAAAGCAAATTTAGTCATATGATTTCATTTATTTGGGGTAAACGTATAAACTTAATTATAAGAAAAATATCATATTTAACCTTTAAATTTGTAAGAATTGATTACAAGACTAATGCTATGAACAACGTTACTGAGGTTTATACTAAACAATTTGATGCCACAATACCAAAAGAAAGTCATCTTTTAAGTGAACGTTACGGTACTTTTCCTGCCGCAGCGCACGGATGGTTTGTATTCTTAAAACCTCTTCAACGTGGGGATCATACTGTGTATTACCAAAACAGCGTTGAAGCTACAACTCTTAGCGGAGCTGGAAATATGAATTCAGCCCAGTTTACTTATCATCTTACTGTTAAATAGGTGTTTATATAAGAGGAATTGTTAGTACAAGTAATTTCAGTAATTCATGATGTATATCTTCCAACCATTTCCTCAACAGCATCATTGAGGTGGCATAATTTTTTCATCTATTATCGACTATGTCATGTTGGTAAGGTTCTGTCACATTTTATTAGGCTTTTGCTCACGGATAGTCATATGAGCGGCGACTAATAGAAAGAATATCAAAAATAATCGTTTAATTATAATAGTGTGCAGTACAAGATACTGTATGATATTCGAAGATGAGCACATTATTCGGTGTAGCGAATGTGGAAGAAATCTAATAGTTAAAGATACTGTAAATAACGGGATTGCATTTCTCAGTCATCTAAAGTTGGATCACGGTATTACCTACGTACCTCAACGCATGACTAAGACCAAGACCAAAATTAATACTAGCCAACAATTACAAAAAATGGATTCCTAATTCATACTAAAGCCGTTACTCCTTATCAGTTACAAATTACTACGTCAAAGAATTTCTAAATCTTTCACAGAACATTGAATTGAGAATAATGGTTGATATTTTGTATGATTCTGGTAAACAGAACTAATCAAAACATTGATGGTAAAAGAGGGATCTCATCCCACCAACGTTAACTTATTTAACAGAACAACGTATAGAACGTGTATGGTTAATTTCTTAGATCTGAGATGAAATGTATTATTTATCTTATGCCATACCAAGTGACAAACTAATCTTACTAATGATTTAGCTCTCCTAGGGCCAATGAACTCAACTCAAATTATTCCTGTGCATTAGTAATATTTCTTGACTCATAATAATTGGAATTGTGAGATCCTATATCAAGAAGCCTTCAGATGTTAAATTTCCGTTGGATTGAATACGCAAAATACGCTACATTAAATAGGGCAATAGGGTATATTATATCAGTTACTTTGGAACAAAATAATTTCCCTATGAGGGAATGGCATATTCAACATATGGAACAAACTGTTGTTAGGTTTGTGAAAGGATTATCTGAAAATGCGACGCGATGGGAGTTAAGATTGAATAAGAAATATGGGACAATAAGCAAAGTGATCAAAAGAATTGATTATGACGTAAAACACGGTGTTACAAGTGAGCAAGTCTTTTCATTTTTGCAATTAATGAGGACAGATTCCGTCTACCTAGAAGTTATGGCTTGTGCAGGTTCAACGGAAAGGTTAAATGAATTACAGGCGTATTACAAAGAATCTATTCCGCAATTATCTTATAACTGGAATAACGTTGTCACCAGATAAAAGTTAAATGATGTATTAAAAAAATTACTTGGATTACTAATATATTACGCAATTTTTTGCGATATCGATTTTCGAAGTTTATTTATACCATATCCAGACTTGGGTGATAAAATTATTGGATGTTCTATTTTTAGCTCATTGAAAGTCCTAGTAACATCATCAAAATCAGCTTTGTCTATTTTTGAAAAAACAGTTACAATTTTTTCTTTATTCACATTTAATTCTTGTAAGACATTCATACAACTGTAATACTTTATTTTTATTTTATCCACAGGATCTGATGAATCAATAAGAAGAAGAATTATATC
>JAICQW010000003.1 GCA_025937665.1 Nitrososphaeraceae archaeon
ATCATGCATCCATTACCTAGGATAGACGAAATATCGCAAGATGTTGATAGTAAAACTAATGCGATCTACTTTAAACAAGCCTCTTATGGTAAAGATCTAAGATCCGCACTTCTCGCTTTGATTTTAAATGAATCTCCGCTCTGAGAATTTTTGTCTAGTACGTGCTATTTTCTTGAAACTCGATATTTTGTTTAATAAGAAAATGAAAATGAAATAAATCTTTTTTCAATCAATTGACGTATGTGAGCCATTTATCGAATTTTTCAATATCTCCATGTACTATTTGATGGTAAATGCTTTTTAATTGTGTAGCAATTTTCCCTACCTCTCCATTAGCAATGACTATCTTGTCGATTTCTCCTATAGATTTAATTTCAGCAGCTGTTCCAGTTAAGAATACTTCATCAGCATAATACAACTCATCTCGTGATATATCGCAAATCTGAAAGTTAATCCCCATGTGCTCTGCAATCGATAATACGGTTGATCGGGTTATTCCATCCAATGCACCTGATGTAAGGGGAGGTGTAATGAGGGTGTTATCTCTTACAATAAAAATATTCTCGGCGGTTCCTTCTACCACCATTCCACTGATATTTAGCATGATTGCTTCGTCAACCCCCGAGCTTATCGCCTCTATTCTAGCTAGCGCTGAATTTGCATAATTCGCTGTAGCCTTAGCATGCATTGGTAGACTTCTTGAATCTATTCGCGCCCAAGATGAAACAATAACTCTCATGCCTTTGTTTTCCTCAGTTTTTATGTGGTCTTCCCAATCCCACAGAGCAATAGATGCTGATACTTTGTTCGGTAAAGGATTGACTCCCATTTTCCCATACCCGTAATAGCATATTGGTCTTATGTAGCAATGCTTGACATTATTAATCCTGATAGTTTCAACTATCGCATCCGCAAGATCTTTCTCTGAAAATTGTAAAGTCATATGATACATTTTACAACTGTTAGCAAGCCTCCTGACATGATCCTCTAATCGAAAAATAGCTGGGCCATTTTTTGTATCATAGCAGCGGATACCTTCAAACACTGCAGTCCCGTAGTGCATTGCGTGTGTGAGAATGTGAATTTTTGCATTATTCCACTCAACGAACTTTCCATCCATCCATATCTTACCTTTGCCATTCATTGAATTTCATCCCGGTCAATTCTGTTTCTCTTATCGTGTATTGCCCTTATTGCATCAGCTACCTTGGAATCATCCACAATAATTAGGATACGTGAAGTCTCTTCTTGTGCATCCAAGTTCAAAATATTAATTCCATGCTCACCTACCGTGCTGCTCGTAGTTGAAGCAATTTTAGGCATTTTCCACATATTATCCCCAATTAGAGTAACAACACCTCTGTCATACACTATCTCCGTTTTCGGATAATAAGCCTTGAAATGATGTTCATTTCGCCGGACATAGTCTCCATCGAGGAATAGGATCCTAGTGATTTCAGTTCCCTCTTTCTTATATGGGGATAGTTTGAGAAAATCATGATATTGCTTGTAGCTTTCAAGCGATGCCAATAAATGGGAGGCTGCTATACTCTCCATCCTTACTATAGCGCAATTTCTCTTTCCAGTAACAATCTTAACAAGATTGTCTGATTGGTCGGCAGAAATTTTTGATATGGTTGTTGTATTGGAAGGATCATTCAAGTTTGTAATTACGATAGGTATATCCATATTGTTATTATCAATTTCCTTGATTGCCAGAGGATCAAGTATTTTCATTCCAAACATACCGGCTAATCTTGCTTCATTATAAGAAAGAAATTTGATACTATCCAATTCTTTCTTTACTATTTTTGGATCTGCACTCAGTACGGCATTATCCTTTTCAAAATCTAATTCTGTTTTGTATTTTTCGTTCAGCAATATAGCAACATCTGCTGCAGATCTATCTGAACCTCCTCTTTCATAGGTCGTTTCTAGTCCGTCGGTTGTTTTTCCAATGAAACCTCCTATGGTCACTACACTATTTTTTTCTATTAATTCACAGAAATGCCTTGATTTTTGCTTTGATTCTTCAATCAAAAAATTTGCAGCTTCAAAGTTATCATCGGTGATAATAGGCCATTGCTCAATGTCCACATGGTCAGACTTTATTTTCTTGCTTCTTAAAACATAGTCCATTAGATATGACATTGGTATCTCTCCACTATAAGCAAGGGTCCTTGACCTGGTAACATCAACAAATCTTCGATTTTCTGCGGCCTGTTTTAACGAAACAATGACTTCTTTATGAAATTTATTAATATGATTAGAAAATTTATTTCGGTACTCCTCAGAAAGATTATTTGATGCAATGTTTTCATATATATCACGTAAAACATCGATCTCTATTGGATTTGATTGAGCATAGTTCTTTCCAATGTGCATAGCCACATCAGTCATCGAACTTAATTTGTCTCTATATCGAATCAATGGTGCGGAAAATACAGCGACTACCTTGTTTTGACCTTCTATCTTATTACTTATTCTTTGAATTATTTTGTCTATACATACACCATCCTCCCCTAGCGTACTACCCCCAAATTTCATTACAGTGACTGTTCCCAAACTAATCGATCTTGAAAATGGATTATTCTATACCATATATTAGGTAACCTGTTACGCCAAATCCACATCTACTGTTTGAATTTTAAGATCTCAAATTTTAATGCTTGACTACTAATACCGGTAGTTATAATTCCTGGTTTCAATAATTAGATCGGATTATAATCCTAGTGAATAATATTTTAAATGAACAAAAAACAAAATGTTTGTAAATAACTGGTTCTAATGTTACTCAACTTGTATGGCCTTTTTAATCTCGATAAGTTATGCATAACATCCACTTTAATTACGATTCTTTTATTCTCTATTGTTTCCCAACCGTCATACGGTATTAGACCCCAATATGTATATGATAATGCTAACTTGGTAAATTCAAAATACAAGGATTTGATTGAAGATTATCTTAGAGGTATGGATGCTCAAACCTCTGCTGAAGTAGTAATATTTACTATTCCAAGTTTTATTGGGCATGGGATAAAGAAAGACAATCAAGAGATTCCGGACAGAGATACTCTTGCCAATTATATTTTTAATGAAGTTACTTTGGATGGAATAAAAGGCATAGGAAAGAAGGATAAGGATAATGGTGTTTTAGTTTTATACTCACTGGAACGCGATTCTGGGGGCGGATCGATGCGCATTGAAGTCGGCAGGGGAATGGAAGGAAATATCACAGACGGCACGGCAGGTGCAATTTTGGATTCATATCTTGTTCCAGCAAGACAAAATTTTGAAGCTACTAAGAATCCTGATGTCTTAGGCGAAGCTTTCTTAACAACGGTAATTGCAATTGGTGAGAAGATTGGTTATAAAAATCAGAATCAGGTTTACCAAGAGTATGAACCACGCGAAAGTGAAAGTGGTTGGGAAGTAATGATGTTGATGCTAGTTTTTCTCGCGATTATTGCCGTCATTTTTTATCTGGGCAGAAGAAGGAGATTTGGATCGAGAGGACAGAGTGGTAATGATTTAGGTGGCAGTGGATTTGGTTGGGGAGGTTTATTGGGTGGATTAGGTTGGGCAGGAGGTGGTGGCGGATTCTCAAGAGGATCCGGCGGCGCTGGCAGTTATGGTGGAGGTGGAGGCTCCTCTGGAGGAGGTGGTGCAGGCAGGTAGCCATAACTGCGATTTTCCACATTTATCCAGTGGATTTAATAAGGCGCTGCTCATATTGAAACAAAGTTATTGTGATTTGATATGAGAACGGGGATTAAAGTTGGCATTGGAATCGCCGCATTAATAATTATTATTATAGTAAGCCTGTATTCTATGTATATTTCTGGCTTTAATGGTGTGCAGTCTAGAGATGAGTCGGTTAAGAAACGTGCTGCAGATGTGGACACCCAGCTTCAAAGGAGGTATGATCTAATCCCTAACTTGGTATCATCAGTAAAGGGCTATATGCAGTTCGAACGTCAAACATTAGAGGACATTACCAAGCTTAGATCGCAATGGATGCAAACTCCAGATGCAGCACAACGTGTCAACTTGAGCAACCAATTAGAAGCTACACTTAGCAAGATCATATTAACATATGAAGCATATCCGGAGCTAAAATCTGATGCTACTGTGACAAGATTAATGGATGAATTGGCCGGTACTGAAAATAGAATTTCTGTTAGTAGAACTGCGTACAATGACGGCGTAAGAGACTTTAACCTTCACATTAGAACCTTCCCAAATAACGTATTTAATGAAAATGGATTTCTTGGTGCTAAAGCTTGGGGTTATGAACAGTACCCTCAATACGAAGCTTCAGCACAGGCTAGGGCTATAGTACCACAAGTAAACCTTAACCTAACCAGTTAGTTGATATGATGAATATTTCCTTTAGTCGATGAACGTTAGATTCACCTTTGAGATTATTTTCAATCGCAACGTAATTAGAGAATTTGCACTCAATTGAGATACAATATTTTCTAGGTAACATCATTAAGACTTACAGTCAAGCCAAAATGGATCTGGATAGAAGGAAATTAATTAGGATCAATACTATAAAACGTAAATGAGTCGTGTAGCAAAAATAATAGCAATTGTAGGAAGTTCTGAAAAAGGTTGGAGTGAAGCGGCGCAGGTTGCCTTGGATGAAGCACATAAAACAGTTCACGGAATTACGGGATTGGAAGTAACTGATATGACTGCAAAGGTAGATTCGCAAACAGGTAAAATATCTTCTTACCGTGTAACAGTAAAGATAGCTTTTGGTGTGGAACACTCAGATTAATTCCTAAATTTAGTAGGAATTCTTTAAAATTTTTTCCAACATTTTATCTCAAAAGATCAAACTAATTGTTCCCAATTAACTATCATAACTTAATCCTTTCCTCATCATTATAATATAAGAATGTAAATATTGAAAAAGAAGGAATTCACTTATTGCTACTGAAATCCAAAAAATGCTGCACGAGTAGTATTCTAATATGGTTTGCTTTCGGGAATTCAAAGTTAATGTTAAAATAGTTGGAGTTATTGATTAGACGTAAAATGCTGAGAAAATGGATGCTGATACTATCTTTCATTTATGTATCATATTTACTAATTTTGGGCAGTAATCAAACTTATCAATACCAAATTTTTGGCCAATCTGGTACCACCTCTGGACAGGCACAGGCTCCACCTGGTTCTGATTTGACCCTACCAAATCTCTTTGCATCAGCATCAAAGTCGGTGGTTCAGGTTACGATTGTAGATCCTCAGACAGGTTCCCAACAAGGTATTGGATCGGGTTTTGTTTATGATTCTGTAGGCCACATAGCTACAAACAATCATGTAGTTGCCTTTAATTTAGGCAACAATGAATACATTGTAACATTCCTTAATGGCAATGCATATGAAGCAACATTGGTTGGTAACGATCCTTTCAGTGATCTAGCCGTCTTAAAGATATTGAATCCTAAGGCAACCGATGTACATCCCTTGGCTCTAAGCAACTCTTTACCACTTGTTGGAGATACAGCCGTGGCAATAGGAAATCCATTTGGATTGTCAGGTTCGTTAACTGTCGGTGTAATTAGTGCGGTTGGCAGATTGCTTCCCACTTCTGGAGGTCAAGATTCTCAATTTATGGGTTCAGCAGCGTCTAGCTTTGACATTCCAGATGTAATTCAGACCGATGCTGCAATTAATCCCGGAAATTCTGGAGGTCCACTATTAAATATGAAAAATGAAGTAATTGGAATAAATTCTGCCATATACTCTAACACAGGATCAAATGCGGGAATTGGATTTGCGATACCATCAAGTACGATCAAGAAAGTTGTACAGTCGATTATTACTACAGGAGAATATCAACATCCTTATTTGGGAGTTACAGGAGTGGACATTACTCCTCAGCTGGCCAAAATATTTGGCTTGATTGATGCAAAGGGATTTTTAGTTACGGATATAACTCCTGGCAGTCCAGCATCCAGAGCAGGATTCCACACAGGAGGTGTGTCATATGATCAACAAGGTCAAATTACTAATTCATATGGAGATATCATTACCAAAATAGATGAAAATGAGGTACGTAAAATTGACGACATCCTCACATACCTAGAAAGAGCAAAGAAAGTTAACGATACCATTACCCTGACAATAATCAGAGATAATCAATTAAAAGACATCAATGTGGTTCTGGGATCAAGACCTACACAGGAGGAAGGTTTGGCAGTCGGTCCGTTTGGAGACCAGTCATCTCCAGAGCTTGATGGAGAATATTCTGATTGTCCGAGTTATGTGCCACAAAGTTTGTGCGATTTATTTGTACAATAGAAATTAGTATAACAAATATCTTCACCTAAGAATTTCATACATTAATAGTGGCTGACAAAAGCTAGTCTTCCATGGAAAGGCTATGTTTATTAGTATCAAACCAAATATTTCTATTATTGGAAGACATGGTCGGAATGTTCGCCCAAAAGATGGGAATCCCTCCAGAATTAGCTAGAATGGGATTGTCATTGGTATCAAAATTCTTTCTTCAGAATTCAAATCCAAATGAAGCATCGGGATTGCTGTCATCATTGCCTGGTTTATCGGATATGTTTTCAGATGATGAAAGGAGACAATTCACGACAAGACAAGACAATGTCCCGCAAGAAGATCTTCTTGCAATGCTAAGGAATCAACTGGGTGGTGATAACGCACAGTCACAAAGATTCTTCGAGGAAGGTACTAGACTCTTGCAAGATAGGACAGGACAGCAGGGACTGTTTGATAATGTCATACGAAATCAAAAGAAGAGTAGCTTCTAATCCATCATCCTTCTTTTTTGCACTAGACCAATATTGACATATTTCCTGAGTAAACGTTTCTACTTAAGGTATTAAGTAGACTAGAAAACTTGCGGCTACTACGCCTGCTACAATCAAAATTGTTATTAGTATTCCCTTCTTAGTAGTTTTTTTCTTATTATCTGGAATGTCGCCGTTTTGTGCCAAAGATTAGTAATAAAAATCTCTTGGTATATAAATATCAAACGTCTATTCAATTCGAAGTTAAGTAAAATCCGCTAAGCCATCATATAAGCAGTTATAAGCTTTAGATTCTATGTAGTGTTATGATCGAGGAGATCGAAAAGGTAAACTTTACTAGAATTAAAAAGGATAATGATGTGATTATTTTGATGATTTTCGATCTTGATTACGAGAAATTTTTCCCTCAAGAGCATCAATGCGAGAAATAACTTTTGCAATATCTGACTGTATATCATATTGTGTGCTTAGTAATCCCATATCACTCATTATGACTGATTTTTTGGCATCTATTATCGCCTTAATTATCGGATCGTCCTGTTTATCAGCGCATTCCTTGTACAGGGTAACACGCTTAGCAAAATTATCTAGTATTTTATGATGGTCTTTACCAGGCCTATCCAGTTCTTTTAATATTTTATTATCTGCAATAAGTAACTCTTCAAATACGTCCTGCCCCATTTCTAGAAATGCTAACCCGCCACTTTTAAATTTAATCACAAAATTACTTGTTTTCTGTAAAATATGCTTTTATTGCACTATGGTAGAAGGATAAGATCCAATAACATTGTATTTTGTTATGCATGTCGTAAGACTTTTTGTGATAAGGAAGTGTTTGAAAAACATACACCATGTCGATCATAGCAGATTTGCGAATATTGGTTCACAAAACTCCGAAAGTTACCACCTACCCATTGAACCCCGATACGTCACCAAAACTGAAATGCAGAAAAAACTAATATATCGCTAGCGATATTACTAGTGATATGTTATCTAATTGGCTTGCCAGAGTTGGCAGTGCTATTCCAAGAGGCTTTTCACGTCATTATATTCTTGGTCTACTCGAAGAAGAACCTATGACAGGTAAGGAAATTATCGATAGAGCTATTTTGCAAAGTGGAGGAAAATGGAAACCGTCCCCTGGTCTAATATATCCAATGTTGGGGAGGCTTTTAGAGGAAGGTCTTATAAGCGAGACTGATAGTGGCAAGTACAAAATCACGTCAAGTGGTATTGATATGGCTGCTGATGTAGATTCTGTTCACAATATTATGCAGAAGCAATTGGATGTGGTCATGAGAGTTGGAAACGCTGGCAAGTTTATGGCAATGGACATGATAGATAGGTTATCAACTATTGGATTAACACTGAGTTCTAATTTGGATAAGATGACTGAACAAGAGAGAGAAAAATACAAACTGTTTCTGCTAAGTGAGCTCAAGAAATTACAAGAACAAGAAGGAAAGAAAGACGATTTGAGAACAGACTCTGAATAGATGGGATCACTGAAATAATTAGGTAGATAAACATGGTATTTGAATGTGTCAAAAGAGTCAATGAACTCGTCAAGCGTATGGGACAATTAGAGGGAAATATTGCTGTCGAAACTGAATACGTAAAAGAAGTTTATTCAAAGGCAAGCAGAGCTATGTCTGAATCTCAGCATTATTTTCTAAACGGTGTTCAAGCCTCACCTGTTACTAAATCATATTTGTTGACCAGAAAAGGGATCGAAGTAGTCGGTGAAGAGGCTATTCCAATTTCCGCCTTTATTGATCAAGCACTTGACTTTGCAAATTATCCCAAAAAGAAGATTGAAGTTTTGATGGTATTAGCAAAACATTTAGAAGCAATGCCTATGAATTTGTCGTAAAAGAATAGTAAACGTAACTATTTGATATGAACATTATGTAAATAGGTATATCGATTATTAATCTTGTCTAATCACTGAAAAAATATACCACCAATATTTCTTTAGTATTCCCGTAAAACCTATGTTTTACTTCAGCGGGCACAAAAATGAACAAGTCTTTTTTTAGTGAATACGCTTTTTTTCCAATTTCTATAAATCCATCTCCTTCTAAAACTAGATACACTTCATCTGACGAGTGTGGGTCTTGCGTGTCCTTTTCACCTGGTTTTAATCTCAGCATACCCACCTGCAAATGCTCAAGTTCGAAGAAATTAAGAAACCCAGAACCATCCAAATTCATCTTAGAGATAAGCCCTCTTAAATAAATTAACTTTTCATTCATTTACATCTCTAATGTTAGGAGTAGAATATAACATGATCATATAAAGTAGTTTCAAATATTCTTGGCGCAGTGCTGATATTTTAGATTTTACTATTTTTACCTTGATAATCATATCTAAAATATTTCGGAAATATTTTTGTGAACAGAAACTGACAAGCAATAAAATAATCTCAGTCATTATATCAGAAAAAAATTCTATGATTTTTTCTAGCAAATACTAAACGTATCTTTGTATGTTATCTCTTTAGGAATTAGATTCTTGCACTCGATTATTCAATTATCTTATTAAATTTGTTAAAGCACTCTAAATATACTTAGTATTAAATCTCATATTGGATTGAATAGGGCTAAAAAATATCATTCACTAGTTGTATCTTCCATCATCGCTATGAGCATTTCTGCGTTTATTTCAGCCCAGCCTTCCTATGCATCTGGGATAACAGTTTACTCTCCTTATTGGATGGACAATGAAAAGGAAATTGGAGCTCCTTACTTTAAATATTGTGGCATTTTTGATTCTTGTTTTAGAAATGAAATAAGGATATTTTCCTTTTTGCCTCTAACCATTAATCAGCAAGACGTTGAGGCTGACGAAGATATTAATCCTAAAAACACTGTATCATCTATATTACCACCGAAGAATACTATATCTTCAGTAATACCATTTGAGTTACCATTTCCATAATTGGTAACTTTGGTAACACTTAACTTGGACAAAAAAAGACAAGAGCACATTAGTCATCCACATGTTTTTTAAAATTAATCTTGTCATAAAGAACTCTATTTAAGTTGAATATTGCAATAGAACAAGAGATAACCTCTACAAAAGTAATTATTCTAGTCTCTGCCGAGATTCTCTCTTGACCATACGTATAATAGAATTATTCGATGATCAAGTTGAGGTTCATCATGAAATTACTTCGGGAATATTATGAATCAAAAAGGGATTTTGGACCAAGATACTTTTCTACGCTCTTTTCCAAAGTCTCAACAGTTTTGCTGACAATTTGAAGAACTCTAAAGCTTTTCTAGGACAACATCATCTCTTCCATACAAGTACCAGAGTGATAATAATTCGTCCTTCTCAACAAAAGGAAAGTTGGTATTTCCAGATATGAGTGAAGAAATTCTTTCTGTAATGTCTTCAGGGTGGATTATAGTCACATGTAAATCAAATAAGGCATCTGCGGATGATCAACAGTAATATTAGATAATTATCTTTATAGGACTGACTGATCGAAAAACTGATGAGAAAATGTCGACTATTGATTATGATAAAGCTGTACATTTAATTGTACACGGGCAACGAGATTTGATAGACTCTATAAAGCTTAAACTTACTTCATTAGGATTTGCAGAAGCTAAGTTAGTTCCAGCCTCATTGGAAAAAACTGGAAATGTTGGCGAATATGTCGCAATGGCTTGGCCTCCAATGCATGCTAAGGAAATTATTCTCAGTGAAATAACTGGAATAAATCAGGCAGAAGCTAAAAACAATGTTATGGGAGCTTGGTCAAACATCAGTCAAAAGGAAATTTCAAGAATTCCACTGTCATGAATGGATAATAAAGTACGCTGCATAGGGTATGTAGTTGATTAGAAAGTTAAAACTATGCGATATATATTTAGCCTTCAAAGCACTAATTATATTTATGAAAAATAATATTTGTTCCCTGTGTAATTCGCAGACTTCTACCAAGGAATGTCCTAATTGTGGAAAACCGGTATGTAAAGACTGTTCGAAAAGTTTTCCTTTTTCCGAAGATATTTGCATAGAATGTGCGTCAAAAGTCAAATCTGGACTAGGTGGGATGCGGAAGGATGAAGAAATTTTCTAAACAAACAACATTATTTTAAATAAAATAAGGTTGTATCGTTACTTTCTGAAATACTATTTTGATTTGTCCGCTATTCTATATCCATGTGTAAACTGCTTATCATAGACTTTTGAAAACTCATAGCTGCTTGGATTAATAACATTTCCAACAATAATGATTGCGGTTTTGGTTATTTTAGCTTCCCTAACTTTTTTTACAATATCACCAAGAGTTCCAATTATTATTTTTTCATCTTCCCATGTAGCTCTGTATACAACGGCCGCAGGAGTAGTGGTTTGATAGGAACCCGCCTTAAGCAATTCTTCTACTATGTTTCTTATTAGATGAACACTAAGATAGAAAGCCATGGTCGCCCCATGTGTCGCTAGGTTAGAAATTTTCTCTCCTTCCGGTACAGGAGTTCTAAGTTCTGCTCTTGTGATAATTAGCGTTTGAGTAATTCCGGGAAGTGTTAATTCTAAATTCAGCGATGAAGCGGCTCCTAAAATTGCGGTTATGCCAGGGATGACCTTACAGCTTATTCCGTCTAAGTTTAGTTTATCAATTTGCTCTCTGATTGTGCTAAATAATGCCGGATCTCCGTCATGAAAACGAATGGCAAGCTTGCCTTGCTTCGTAGAATCTCTTAATATCTCATAAATCTTTATTCTATCCAAAAGAGCAGCATCATAAAGGATTGCATCCTTTTTGGCGTATTCAAGTAGTTTTGGATTGAGTAACGATCCTGAATAAACGACGACATCTGCACTTTCCAGTAGCTTTTTTGCCTTTAAGGTTATAAGCTCTGGATCACCTGGACCTGAGCCAACAAAGTAAATAGTATTAGATTCATTCATTTTTTCTAGCCACCATTATAGAAAAGTATTTTCCAGCTGGATTTTTTGTGTTTCGCAAATCTTTCAACTTCTTTGTTTCCAAAATCTCTTCTTCTACAGATACATCCTGGGCAATTGTAATCATTGAATCATCGCCAAATCCTGTTTCAGATAAGATTTCAATTACGCTATCAAAATATCGTCCGTCTTTGAGAAATATTATGGAATCACAAGATTCTATAGTGTGCCTAATCTTATTCAAATCATAGCATGCAGGAACGATACCAAGAGTTTGATCGCCTTCCACTAGACTCATTTTCGCTTGAGCAGCGAAAGCAAAGAAAGATGGAATACCAGGAATGATCTCAAAGTCTATGTCACTATGATTTTGCCTTAATTCTCTGTGCATATGATTCCAGGTGCTATACAGAGATGGATCACCTACTGTTAAGTAGACACAATTTTTTCCAGAATGAACGGCATCTGCTATTTTTTGGGAATTAGTCTTCCATTGTAATTTTAGCAAATCTTTATCTTTTGTCATTGGAAAGATTAGGTTTGTAATCGTAGTGTTTGATTCGTTTATGTATTTTTTTGCTATCGATAGTGCTATACTGGGCTTACCTTCCTTAGAGGTTGGGGTAAAAATGACATCTGCTTTTTTGATTCTGTCCACAGCTTTTACTGTCAGTAAATCCGGATCCCCAGGTCCGCAACCTATACATGAGAGCTTCATGAATTGAGTTGTAAAAAATTGTGTAATTTAAAGTAAAAAGAAAGGGGCTTTCAAATCAGCGAACTCTTATGGACATATTGGCAGTGTATCCATGGGAGATTGATTTCAAGTCTGAAATCACTATTTTGTAGCAGACAAAATGAGTATGGGATTTCTCGAAACAAGCATCGTCCCACTTGACACGCTTTTTCCTTTGGCTATCGTGACCTGGGTAACTTCAATATCTCGCATCTTTTGCCTTTTGACTGTCTTTAGGGCTTTATACATAGTCTCTACAAGTATGGTATCTACAACTAGTCTTCCATCCTTTTTCAATTTAGAAATACAAAGTTCTATTATTTTTTCAGTCCTTCCCTTCGTTCCGCCGACAATAATTGCATCAGCTGCTGGAAGTGATGGTAGGACTTCTTCAGCTTTGGAATATAGGAGATTTGCCGAAACACCAAATTTATCTAAATTTTTTTTTGTTAATTCTATGGCATTCCTGTCTGAATCGATTGCGTATACATTTTTAGAATTTACCTGCAAACAGACCTCTACTGTAATGCTGCCGCTTCCACATCCTACGTCGATAACTGTATATTTTTTTCTTAGACGCAGTTTACTTAGGACTATTGACCGAATGTCCTCCTTGGTTATTGGAACATTCTCAAAACGTTCGAATAGCTCATCAGGTATGCCTGGCGTAGTATAGTTCCATATCATCATGCCTAGATAAAATACCCTGAAATTAAATTCTTTTAGATCATAGTCTCATGTTCGTAGACCAGTGTATGTAACAATCGTAAACATTATCAGCAAAAAGATAAACGGAAAAACGCCATTTGTAGAAATTTTTTTCTTATCTTGAGTTTTTAATCCGGAACCAATTTTTTTTCCAACAACATAAGTTATGATATAAAACAATAGTGCTAGGGGGATGATTATCCAGACAGAGCCATCCACTACACCAGGTTTTGGATATGTGCTAAATATTATCCCAAGAATTACACCGCAGATACTCCCCAAAAAGGCTCTCATATAGTATATCTTATCTAGGCTATCCAATTGCTATCTTCACATTAATTGCAGGTTTAATTCTTTTCGATTACTATTTGAATTTTTAATTAATATTCATCCTCATCTAGTCAATAATATGGAATTATCGGGGATAGAGCTTCATTATCTTGTAAACAAAATAAGCTCAACTACGACATCTGAGTTTTACGTAAGTAATATGTCGTCAATTACTAAGAATTCTATTCTTTTGAAACTGCATCATCCAATACTGCCTGATATCATGTTAATGGTTTCCACCAAGGGGATTTGGATAACTAACAAGAAATACAAACAAGTTGAAGAAACCCAGTTTGTAAATATAATAAGTCGAGAAATAGAAAGGGCAAAAATAAGCTCCGTATCTCAACCGGGCAGTGAGAGGATCTATTTTCTTCATTTTATAGGTAGAGACGATAAAGTGAGGATACTGATAGTTGAAATCTTTGGAAAGGGAAACTTCATTCTATGTGATGAATCAATGAAGATAATTTGGATATTAAATCCAGTTGAAGTAAGACATAGAACTCTGAACACTGGATTACAATATGCTCTCCCTCCCAATAGGGGCGAAGATGTTCTACAAACTACACTAGAAAGTATGACGAAAAACCTCAGTCTTATAGCAGAAGATACTGAAGTCTCAAAGTGGTTGGGAAAATCAACATCCCTGCCAAGGAAATATGTCGAAGAAATAATATCGGAATCGGGAATTAATACAAAGTTTGCCAGGGATCTTAGTAATGAGGAAATTGAAATTATTTATAAAAAGACCAAAGAATTGACTGATAGAGTATTAAATGAAAAACATCACGTACCATCAGTTATTATGGATGATTCGGGCGTAGCAATAGACGCTTCTCCTATTTCTATGTCAAAAGAATCTAACGTAAAGAGGGTTGATACATTCATGGAAGCAATAGATCAGGTACTTGGTCACGAGATTTTATCAATAGGACGCAGCCTGAAAACTGAAGAAACGGACCGGAAAATACTGGAATTAGAACACGACTTGGAAGAACAAAACAAAGCAAAAATGAATGTTCTTTTAAAATCAAAGAGTCTTAGAAGCGTCGCTCACGATCTAATGAACCTTTCCTCTTTTGGTATCCTCGATATGAACGATAAATCTGTAAAGACACTTTTGGAAAAAAATGATTCGAAAATTGTTCAGGTAAATGGAATTAACTATGTTGATCTACTTAATGAAAGAGTAAAGTTAGAGTTGAGTATTCCAAAATTCTCATCGCTGTTGTTTTCTAGAGCAAAAGAAATGGAGCGTGGTGCCACCAATATTGATAAAGCAAGTGATGAACTAAAGTCGAGAATTGAAAAACTGCAGGGCCAGACACAAAAAATTCATGAGAAGGTTCAATTCAGTACGTTAGAATCAAAACAATGGTATGAGCGATATCGTTGGTTCCTTACTACCGATGGTCATTTAGTCATTGGTGGTAGAGACGCGTCTTCTAATTCAGCAGTGATTCGTAAACATATGACTGAGGATGACATAGTATTTCACGCAGAAATTCATGGATCTCCTTTTTTTCTTGTAAAGAATGCAAAAAATAAGGACAATGAGACATCCAACTATATTGACGAGACTGCTCAGGCTACAGTGTCATTTAGTAGAGCTTGGAAAGATGGGCTGTCCAGTGGAGATGCATACTGGGTATTCCCTAATCAGGTAAAGAAAGGAGCTCCAACAGGTCAATTTCTTCCAAAGGGCTCCTTTGTCATTGAAGGTAAAAGAAATTTTTGCAAAGGCATCGAGCTAAAATTATCTATTGGGCTAGTCAAAATTGAAAATAGATTTACTATTGTTTCTGGACCATTAAATGCGATCAGGAAACGGAGTTTGGTTTGTGCATCTTTATTGCCTGGGGGTTCCGATCCAATGAATCTGGCTAAGAAACTAAAAAGCGAATTTGTAAGAGTGATTTCTGAATTTGATTCTGATTTAGCAAATTATCTAAAAAAAGTTCTGCTGGATGATTTTATTAGAGTGTTGCCAACGGGACAATCAAAGATAGAACATATAGAAAGAGGACTATCGGTAGACGATGTAAAGATCGGTTAGCTCAACATAAAGGTCCGTTTAGTTATCTGACAACGCCGCACAAAATTAAATTAGAAAGACAATTAAACCAAATTGCCTAAATGATTCTGTGACAAAAAAATTAGTAGAAAATACCGATGCAAACATGACGACACGAGTTCTTGTTAGAGATATTATGAATAGTCCTGTTATCACAGCTAGTCCAAGTGACAATGTTGTGGACATTGCGATGAAAATGAAAGAACATAACATAGGCAGCGTAATTATTACAGATAAAGAAAAACCAGTTGGGATTGTTACTGATTGGGATGTTGTATCCAAGGTGGTAGCAAAGAATTCAGAGCCGTCATCAATTGAAGCTGGAAAAGTAATGCAACCAATACATACTGTTGAGGCCGGAGAAGGCATAACTGAGGCGGCACGAATACTACGTAAAAACAACATCAAGAGACTAGGGGTTGTTTATAAAGACAGATTAGCTGGCATTATTTCGAGCTCTGATGTTATTGCTGTTACTCCCGAATTAGTTGATGTGGTATCAGAGAAGGCAGCCATGATTAGGGGAGAAATTGGAAGACCTGCATCTGCCATTTCAGGTTATTGTGATGAATGTGGCGAATGGTCAGACATGTTAGTGTATTCTGAAGGTGCATTTACCTGCGAAGTATGTAGAGGATCATAGTCACCAAATTCTATTTGATTGAACAGCTATTGTTCGGATACATACATTCCAAGTTAGAATTTCAGATCACCTAACCTAATTTTGTTTTTTGAAGATACCTTTATCAAAAGATTAAAATCACGTAATTCTGAAAAATCAGTGAATGAGTTTAAATTCTTTAGAAAGAACAATTGACAAAGTTCTTTCGCAAAAAGAATCCGCATTAATTTCAGAAATTGACTCCGCACTTCAAAATTCGCTGAAAAATTTAGAATCTTCTAAGAGTAGCCTGCAGGTTGAATATGACAATATTATTGAATCATCAAAAAAGCAGGCAGAAAACCTAAAGCGTCAAATAATAGGTTCTAGCACGTTGAATGCCAGAAACAAAGAACTAGTTATTATCGAATCAGCCATTGATGAAATTTTTATTAAGGCAAAGGAAAAACTTGCCAAAAGCAATAACGAGAAAAATTATGAAAAACTATTGACTCGATTGATACAAGATAGCTCTACAAAGTTAGGTTCTGAAATTATTATACAGTGCAACAAAACTGACTTGAACCTGGTAAAGAAATTAGTATCACAAGAATCATCGAATAGGAAATCGAAAATAACAGTATCTGATGAAGTGGTAGATATTATTGGTGGAATAAAGGCAGCTTCTGTTGATGGAACAATGAGCTTGGACAATACACTGGATTCTAATATCGAAAGTCTCAAACCTTTAATAAGGAAAGAGATAGTCCAACTGCTTAGAGGCGAGAATAAGTAGATGGTAGCAAAAGGAAAAATAGTTTGGGTTAGCGGTCCTGCAGTAAAAGCCGATGGTATGTCATCAGTAAAAATGTATGAGACAGTTGAAGTCGGTGATTCGAAATTAATTGGAGAGGTTATTAGGTTAACAGGAGATGTAGCATTTATTCAAGTTTATGAATCTACATCTGGTCTTAAGCCCGGAGAAGCTGTAGTTGGCACTGGTCAACCACTTTCAGTTCTTCTAGGTCCAGGTATTATTGGAAGAATTTATGATGGCATTCAGAGACCCTTAGATGAAATTGCCGAAAAATCTGGAGCGTTTATTGGAAGAGGTATTACTACTAGCCCTGTTGATATGAAGAAAAAGTACAAGTTTACTCCTTCGGTGAAAAAAGATGATACAATTCTGGGCGGCTCTATACTTGGAGCAGTTGAAGAAACTCCACTTCTAACTCACAGAATTTTAGTTCCGCCGAATTATCCCGAGGCTACTATTACTGAAATTGCCAAAGAAGGAGAATATGACTTGGAACATATCATTGGACATGCTAATAGCAAGAACGGTGATAAGATTGAACTAAAGATGTATCACAAATGGCCTGTTAGAAAACCACGTCCATACTCTGAAAGATTCGATCCTACTATACCACTGATTACTGGGCAAAGAATTATTGACACTTATTTCCCTATTGCAAAAGGTGGAACTGGTGCTATTCCAGGTGGGTTCGGGACGGGAAAGACTGTGACATTACATCAAATAGCCAAATGGGCAGATTCTAAGGTTGTTGTTTACATAGGATGTGGCGAAAGAGGTAACGAAATGACAGAAGTCCTTGTAGAATTTCCACACTTGATTGATCCAAGATCACAAAGGCCATTAATGGAAAGAACAGTTCTCGTTGCTAATACGAGTAACATGCCTGTAGCCGCTAGAGAAGCATCAATCTATACGGGTGTTACTATGGCAGAGTACTATAGAGATATGGGCTATGATGTAGTTCTAGTTGCCGACTCTACGAGTAGATGGGCAGAGGCCTTGAGAGAAATGTCAGGTCGATTGGAAGAAATGCCTGCAGAAGAAGGTTACCCATCTTATTTGGCTTCAAGACTCGCAGAATTTTATGAAAGAGCAGGCCGAGTAAGAGCACTTGGTTCACCAGATCGTTCTGGATCTGTCACACTGGTTGGTGCAGTATCTCCGTCAGGTGCAGATTTTACTGAACCGGTAACAACACACACAATTAGATTTATCAAGACCTTTTGGGCATTGGATACTAGATTAGCATATTCCAGACACTACCCATCAATTAATTGGATGCAGTCTTACTCTGGTTACCTTGAAGACATTTCCAAATGGTGGAAAGAAAACGTAAGCCCTGACTGGTATGACTTGAGAGCAGAATCATATCATATCTTGCAACGTGAAGATACATTAAAAGAAATCGTCAGATTATTAGGACCCGAAGCCCTTCCTGATGAGGAGAAACTGGTCTTAGAAGTTGCTAGAATGCTAAAAATAGGAATCTTGCAACAAAACTCTTTTGATAAAGTTGATACCTATTGTGGTCCAGCGAAACAACTAAAATTGGTTCGACTTATGGTAATGTTCTATAAAGAAGCACAAAAGGCCCTTAAGGAAGGAAAATCGTTAGCAGATATCAGAGCTTTGCCAATAATAACAACATTGCTAAAAGCAAAATTTGAAGTTACAGATGAACAGATTTCAAAACTCGAAGAAATAGAAAAGCAACTATCTGATTCATTCAAAGGTAACATGGAGGAGGTAAAGGTCACTGTCTAAAACAACCGGAATCGAATATACGAAAATAGCCGAGATAAAAGGGCCACTTATGGTAGTTGATGGTGTTACAAAAGCTTCGTTCGACGAACTCGTAGAAATTGAAACAAACGATGGTGAAAGGAGATTAGGAAAAGTTCTTGAAGTAGGAAGCGGCAAAGCGGTAGTTCAGGTTTTCGAAGGGACAACAGGGTTGGCCATTACTGGAACTAGAGTAAAGTTCCTTGGAAAAACAATGGCCATGCCAGTGTCACAAGAATTGTTGGGACGTGTATTTGACGGTCTAGGAAGACCAAATGATGGTTTACCAGATCCCGTTGCTGACAAGTTCCTCGATGTCAATGGAGAACCAATGAACCCTCAGAGCAGAGAATATCCTACATCATTTATCCAAACTGGAGTATCTGTAATTGACGGGATGTTGACGCTGGTGAGAGGTCAAAAACTGCCAATCTTTTCAGGCTCTGGAATGTCCCACAACATTTTGGCAGCTCAGATTGCACGTCAGGCTACTGTGGTGGGTACAAACGAAGACTTTGCTGTGGTCTTTGCAGCTATTGGTGTGCAGTATTCCGAAGCTCAGTATTTCAAGAGGAGTTTAGAAGAATCAGGTGCTTTGAAACGAAGTGTGTTGTTTGTTAACCTTGCAGATGATCCTGCTATTGAAAGAATAATTACGCCTAGAGTTGCTCTCACTGTGGCTGAATACCTGGCATTTGATCTTGGTATGCATGTACTTGCGATACTAACTGACATGACCAATTATGCAGAAGCTCTTAGAGAGATTAGCGCAGCAAGAGAAGAAGTTCCAGGTAGAAAAGGATATCCAGGATACCTCTATACTGACTTGGCGAATAATTATGAAAGGGCCGGAAGAATAAAGGGAAAAAATGGTAGTGTTACTCAAATGCCGATTCTTTCAATGCCTGCAGATGATATCACACATCCAATACCTGACTTGACAGGCTATATCACTGAAGGACAGGTAGTCTTGGGAAGAGATCTATTTAGAAAGGGAATTTATCCACCAGTTAATGTAATGATGTCTCTTTCTAGATTGATGAAAGATGGTGTTGGTGAAGGTAAAACGAGATCTGATCACATGGAAGTTGGTAATCAGTTGTATGACGCATATTCAAGGGCCCAAGAAGTCCGCGCCCTGGCAGAAATAGTAGGTAAGGCAGGTTTAACCGGAGTTGATTTGAAGTATCTTGACGCTGGCGATAGTTTTGAAACTCACTTTTTGAAACAAAGTCCAGATGAAAATAGAAATTTGGACGAAACACTAAGCAGAGCCTGGGATATACTAGCAACATTACCAGAAGGTGAACTCACCAAGATTAAGGACAAACACATTCAGCAGTACTATAAAGGAAGCAAGTAACTACAAGTTCATCGAAAATGTCGTTTGGCAAAAATGTCACTGCAACAAAAATCGAACTGATTAAGATAAGACGTTCGTTGCAAGTTAGTACCATGGTACACAAGATCCTTGACGATAAGAGAGAAGTACTGCTCAAAAAAATTGATGAAATGATTGAAGAAGCTAACAAGACAAGAGGTGATATCTGGTCTCCTCTATCTGACATTTATTCTGCAGTTTATGATTCATACATGTCTCTTGGAACCTCAACATTAGAATCGATATCAGATTCAACTCCCGGTATAATGGAAGTGAATGTGGATGTTAGAAGAATTGTTGATGTCAAAATACCTACATTACAGATAAAGACCAAGGAATCAGGCCAAGAACTTTCCTATGGCTTTTCGGAAACAAACGTATATGTCGACAAGGCTTCAAAGTTGATTAAAAATATGCTTCCACAAATATGTAAGGCCGCAGAGTATGAAAATGCCATATTCAGTCTAGCCAAAGAACTTGAAAAAACCCAAAAATTAATCAATGCACTTGAATTTGTTATAATTCCACAGTATCAGCATGCTATATCCTTCATTAAGGGAACGTTGGAGGAACGTGAAAGGGAAGAGTTTGTAAGACTCAAAAAAGTAAAAGTGGTACTGGATAAGAAAAAGAATATAGAGTAGATATACTAGTGCATATTTATGGCGGCAAGCGAGATGGATAACAACATTATTGCAGAATACTTTAGAAAATCAAAACAAAACTTACAGTCAGAACATGATTCTATGATTGAGAATGTAAAAAACGATATCTCCTCTTGCAAGAAAAAAGCCTTGTCAAATGCCTAAGTTTTAGCAGACATTTTTTTGTTATCGCATATAAAAGATGTATTGATGATATCGATTGAATTAGAAAATTCGAATTAGAAATTTCTTTACGCTATGAGTTAGAAAAGGATATTCCAGTTTAGAAATTGCTATTTTCTGCTATGGCTTTTATTACTTCTGCTTTGGTTCTCCAAATTTCTAAACTTTGTTAGTTATAATTAAATATGGCCTTCAATTTTGGAACCAATGTATGATGAGTGTTTACAAAGAAAAAACTAGTATTATTCTTCTGACCGTTGCTATTACCTCTAGCATACTATTCTTCTATCACAACTCGGTCTATGCACAAGCGGAAACAGAAGGTGCCTCCGATGCAGGTTCATCCAAACTTATTGGTGCAGGTATGGCCTTTGGACTTGCGGCAGCTGGATCAGGAATAGGTTTAGGATTCGTGGGTGCTGCAGGTTTAGCCGCAATCAGTGATAACCCAAAGATGCAATCAAGAGTCTTCATATTCGTAGGTATGGTAGAGTCAATTGCAATCTATGGTATTGTAATGATGTTCATTATCTTGGGTCAATGAGGAACTTTATACCTCCTTCCCCAACTGACTCTTTTTTTTCTTAAAGAATCTAGTACTTTCCAGATAACATTCAACTTTTTGTCAATGAAATTATTACTATCTTAAGGGCGGGAATCTAGAATATCCAGAAGGCATAATTGTAGACACATCACGTCAAATGGCCGTAGAATTCTAGGACAATTTAAAAGGGAAAGATTTTAAGGAGAATTAATAATCAAACAACTCAATACTATGGGACAGGCCAAGCTCTTAAAGACGACTTTGATTCTACCAAGGGTTGAAACTCATGAAGCAGTAAGCAAATTGGCAGAATTGGAATGGTTTCATACATTACAGAATCCCTCTGAACATAGTAGTTCGTATTTTGATGATCTTTTATTAAATGCTCAAAAATTGTTCCAAGAAATTGATGATGTCATTAGATCTTTGGGGATTTCGCTCGAAACTGGTGTTATGGCGACTCTGTTTAAGGGTGCTCCCCAGGAAAAAACCGATTACAAGATAGATGATATTCAGAATTTTATTGTTGAATTAGAAAATAAGAGCAAAAGTCTATTGGAAGAACCAGTATCTTTACTTAAGACTCAACAGAAAATCGAAAAGGATCTTGAAGAATATCGTAATGCCCTTGACGCTATAGGAGGTGCTTCAAAACTCAAAATGGATTTATCCGGTCTACGTAACCTGAAGACATTTTTCGCAGAAATTTTTCTTATCAGCTCCAAAGACCTTCATGAAATTCAAAATAGTTTGGGTGACCTGATTGTTCATCCAGTCAAACTAAACGATGAGAAATCATCTATTACAGTCATAGGCTCGCAAGAAGACTCAGAAAAGATAATGAAGGTGCTAAGAAGTTTTAATGTGCATCCTATCCAGATTCCATCAGACTTGCCACAAAATCCAAGTTCTGCTTACGACATGTGCCAAAAGAAAACTAAGGAACTTGAAAAGAAGTATGCAGAAATTACAAAGAAAATAGAAAAATTAAAAGTTACAATCCTTCCCAAATTACTATCATTATACGAATCATCCAAGACTGCCAAGGACATTTTAGAGATAACCCGCAAACCAGCAGGTACAAAGAATTTTGCGGTCATTCAAGGATATATTCCAGTTAGTATGGAGAATAAGTTCAAAACACTTACCGATAGATACATCTCTATCACAGAACCGGTTAAACTTGATAGGGATTCTCCTAATCAGCTTCCAACTCTTCTTGTCAATAATAGATACACAAAAACTTTTGAAGTAATAACCGAAACGCAAGGCCTTCCCAACTATGGGGAAGTTGATCCCACTCCGATTATTGCCTACGTATGGCCTGTTTTTTATGGTCTTATGTTCGGGGACTTGGGACATGGACTCTTACTCTTTGGCTTGGGTATGTTTCTCCGATATAGAGGTATTGGAAATCTAAAGACATGGGCAACATTATTGGCAGCTAGTGGTGCTGCAGCCAGCATCGCAGGTTTAGGTACAGGAGAGATGTTTGGGTTTCATATCGATAAGATAGCAATATTGGGACCCATCTTTGAACCGCTGGGTCCTCTTATTGGTGCTCTGAATGTTTCTGAATTAACCTTTGATCAGGTAATAAAAATACTCAAGGTTTCAGTAGCCATAGGCATCATACACATGTTGATGGCATTGTTTCTAAGACTTAGAAATGATATTATCGAAAAAAATAAACTCCTTGTCCTAACACATGATATTCCTTCAATAGTTCAATTTCTTGCAGTAGTTGCATTGATACTAGCAGCTATTGGATCTGGGTATGATATCATCGGTATGTTTGGAGTAACGGGAGTTATTCATAACGAACCAGTACCATGGTTGACATTTCTATTTGGGGATTGGGTAACGGTAGATTTGGTTGCGAAGGCTACTCCTCCAATAATATTTGCAACAGTAGGGGTTATGATACTGGGCGGTAAAAAAGAGCAGGAACATGCTGCAAAACATGGCCATGATGAAGGAGGCGGACTGATGGGAATTGTTATTGAAGTAATACTGGTAAGGATAATTGAAGTTCTGTCTAATGTTATTAGTTATACGAGAATAGGAATTATGCTTCTGGTACACGCAGCTTTGTTGGTAACGGTTAACCAATCATATGAGAGTGGAGGCGGATTGGCTGTTTTGATCGGCGGTAATATAGGGATCATGCTTATTGAAGGATTAATTGTGTACATTCAAACAATCAGATTGCATCTTTATGAATGGTTCCCAAAATGGTATAGGGGGGCAGGAGTCGGATTTAAGAAACTAATTCCAGATATGTTATATTCAAATCTTGTTTGGTCCGGCAAGCGAACTAAATAAAATAGCTATTTACATCATTAAATTTCGGTACTTTTTTGTTTTTGGAATTTGGAATTGATAATCCTACATGACATTAACCAGTTTGGAAACTATTGTTTCTCCTGGAATCTTCTGTTCCACTCCAGATGCTATTGCTGACAGATTTCTGACCTCAATCATAATAAGTTTTAGAGCAGCAAGAACAATACCAACGCTAAACATTGTTCTAAAGGCTGATTGTGCCCTCTTTAATGCAATTTCTTCAAAACCCTTTTCAATATGTAATATCGAGTCTATATCGCTTGTTTGATTTTGTGGAACAATGTCTTTATACACCGTGTTGGCCAGCTCGCCAATCGCCTCTGATATTTTTTCAGTATTTATCATCTTTTGTATGGTCTCCTTGGTTACCTTGGATGTCGTCGCTACGATTAGATTATTTATATCATCGGGGGGCAGATTCCAGAATTTTCCACGAAGTACAGCTAGTATATTGTATGAATCAATATCAACAGATACAATGTTCTTTGCCTCCAGCGACTGTGATTCTGTATTCATTGCCTTGCCTAAATCATGGTAGAAAACATGATCAAGATACACATCAAAAATTCTGACATCTCCCTTGTCCTTGTATATAGCAGCGGCCTTAGTAACATCTTCGGCAAATTCGCTGCCTGATAGTGAAGAAACAGTTTCATCCAAAGTCTTTGAAACCAACGCTTTAACTACAAGATCACGCCGACCTACTAATTCTTCTGCCCTCAAATTTATTTTGGGTAATAATTCATCATAGGATTTACCAAGCGCTTTACCTTTCAATATCATCTTCAAATTCCAGGTGATATGTTTTACAAAGTATGCGCTAAGTATTCTAGCTCCCCCTGAAACGTTGACCATTTTTGCATGTGTATTGACCAAGTATTCTTTTAATGCATTTTCAATTTTATCCGCTGTATATGGCTTAGTGAGCTTGGCTAATGCATCTATGTAAACGGTATTCTTCATTCTCGTTACTAGTTCATCCATGTCTCTTGCCTCTGTCAGCATTTGGAGTTCATTCTTTGTTAACATCCTTCCCTTTAGTCCATGAGACATTACAGTTCCGAAAATTTTACCCGGCATACTTACTTTGCTCAATGGCTATTGCACATCCTCTATCAGTGGATTAATAACCCCGCATCAATTTTAATCTTGCCTGATGAGTTCAGATGAATTTCTCCTAGTACAAATATCAAGCAGCTGACGGGCCCATCTTGTGGGAATGTTATCTGGTAGAAATATATCTATTCATCGTATACTCATTCTTTCTAACCACCAAAATAGAATTTTCTTAATTGCAAGATCCTGTAAGTATGTATATTACCAATAATAGTAAAACAAAATCTCAGTCCCTTCTCCATTATCTTGGTTATCTTGATATTACCTAGAGTTTATCAAAATTAACTGTCAAAAAATGATGATATAGATTGAGATATAGGATGAGAAAATCCAAGAGTAACGAAATGAACCGTAAAGCCTATCATTATGCCCATCATTAAATTATCCGTGTGCCAATAAATTCCTAAGAATATTCCCAAAGCAGGAACAGTAAATAGTAATGCAAGAATCACACTTGTACTTACCATTTTTATCATGATATCCGGTGTTACATTCTCTGTTTTCTGACAAGGAAATTGAAATTTTACGCTTGTTTTTGACAATTGACAAAAAACTGTCTTTACATACCTGATTTATATATTCACACCTTAAAAATTATGAATAATAATCTTATTGGTTGAAGATTTTAATTGGATACTACTTACAATATGAATTTTATAATGACAGAATACACAAAAAATCATAAAAACATCAATGAATTCCACATTACTCCTAACTGCGATAATCGAAAATAGTTTTTCATCTGTCCATGTGGAGATTTTAGCTTAGGAAATATCGTTAGTCATAAATTGAAGATGGGACCGGGTCAACCCTTAAAACTGTCTCGCTATGTTACAATGCTAGTTTTTTAGAGACTTTATATGCAAATCCCATGGCAACAAATAGAGTTATTATTCCAGCGGTTATCGTTATTATCAAATTTGTCTTGATAACATAATGAAACAAGACAGTACTGATTATAGCAGGGACTGCAATAATGATTGCGAGTAACGTTCCATTCAGAAAAATTTTTAGCATAGAAACTTTACCATCCTTCTTTTCAGAATTCGAATCC
>JAICQW010000229.1 GCA_025937665.1 Nitrososphaeraceae archaeon
CATATCTCGACCCGTAAATCCACCTACAACATAAATCTTGCTTCCATCTGTCGACACTCCAGTATGATCTAATGGAATTGGTAAAGGAGGAGCAATACTCCATTGATTGGATGTGATATCAAAGACTCTTACTATATCCGTTCTCCCCCCTTCAATAAAATCTTCTCCTCCGATGATGTATATTTTCTCCTTTAATATAATGGCCGAATGCTCTGATATGAGACTAGGAAGATCTGGTCCATTAGTCCAAACCGACTCTCCTGAAATAGTCGACTGTGTGTTGTTAGCGTTACTAGAGAATACTTCATTATGATTAACGGGTTCAATAAGATAAAATCCCGAGATAGCTATAATGATGAAGGGAATTGAAGGTTTCATCGCATCTATTTTTTATTTACTATATTTTAGTTTTTGTAGAAAGCATAATCTGAGAAGAGTTGCTAAGAAATATATGCTTCATGTTCATTCTAGGATAGAATACATTTTCTAGTAACCATAAGTTATATTCATTGAATTTATGCTAGGTCATTGTATCTTTAAGGATTTATAAGTTGGAGAACTATTGCATTCAATTAATTGAAGAATATCTATATAGTAACATTGATTTTAATTTTATTCTTTTTCACTTCCCATCTTAACTTTACTTCTGTATTTAGTAGTAGGGAGGAACCATTTGTCTCCGATCCTAATCTGAAAATAGAGACTTTACCAGGCCTAGAACGTCCTACCACTATGGCATTTTTAGATAAAGATAATATTTTGGTGTTAGAGAAAAATGAGGGCACAGTAAGAAGGATTGTAAATGGTGTTTTGCTAGCTGAACCAGTACTTGATGTGAATGTTGCTAATGAGGATGAAAGAGGAATGTTAGGAATAGCAACATTCCCAGAGGAAAATTTTGTTAAGAATAATAGTCAAAACATCAAGTATGTTTTCTTGTATTACTCCACAAGTGAATATCTAAAAGGAGACGGGGGTGATGAGTGTCCTAGAACAAGTTCTTGTGAGGAACCATACCCAATATTTAATCATCTTTATAGATATGAATGGCAAAATGACACATTAGTAAACCCCAAACTTCTCTTAACTCTTCCTGCAACACCTGGAGCCGATCATTTAGGTGGTGCCCTTTCAGCGGGACCGGACGGTAATCTTTATGTTCCTGTCGGCGATGGAGATAGTTGTCCGAATGGTTACTGTTATCAGAATTTTACGAACAGTGTTCTAAATTCTATTACTTCAAATTTTGAAAATGGAACGCAGCCTCTTGGTAGAGGGGGCATACTCACAATTAGTCAAAATGGTCAGGATACGAGGTATAATATCCTTGGAGAGACACATCCTATAAGTAAATACTATTCATATGGTTTACGCAACAGTTTCGGTATTGATTTTGACCCTATAACAAACAAGTTATGGGACACCGAAAATGGTCCAGGATTTGGTGATGAGATTAATCTTGTTGAGCCTGGCTTTAATAGTGGATGGGCAAAATTGCAAGGAATATGGCCGGTTTCTAATTATACTGCCACACCAGAGAAATTTGGCTTTTTTGATAACAAACAAAACATAACGAATCCCATAAGTGATTTAGTTGACTTCAATGGAAAGGGAGAATACTCTCCTCCGGAATTTTCATGGAATGTTACAGTTGCTCCAACAGCACTAAAGTTTTATTCATCAGAGAAATTAGGAAAGCATTATGAAAATGATCTTTTTGTAGGTGATAATAATAATGGATATATTTACCATTTTGAGTTGAATAAGGAAAGAAGTGAACTTGTTCTTTCTGGAAAACTACAAGATAAAATCGCAAACAGTCAAGAGGAGCTTCAAGATATAATATTTGGACAAGGCTTTGATAGAATAACTGATATCGAAGTCGGGCCTGATGGTTACATTTATATTGTTTCCTATGGTCATGGAGCAATCTATCGTATAGTTCCTAATCTCTAATTGCAAAGGAACTAAATTTATTTATTAAAATATTAAGGCAACCAAAGTTAGTTCATAGACATTCAATTCTGGTTTCATCGTTGTTATAACACACTCTGATTCTTTATCTGCACTCACAATAATCTTCTAGTTATTCTTTTTATGTTAGCAATTCTGAATACAACTTCCGAGCTTCATGATTTTCTATCTTTATGAGTCTGCTGCTATATACAATTGGTTATAAGGGAGCTAACAAGCACTAAGGCGGGATAGGCCAAAGGACGTAAGTGTGTCCAAGTTCAGAGGTATGAGACTAAAAGCAAGAAGAGACTTGTCCTCCACGCCTGATGTTGAGTGCGCGATTGTTAAGAGAATACACAATTCTGGAAACCAACCGTGAGTAGGAGGGACTTGATTGACTTGTATTACAGCATGATTGCACAATGCTATCAGTATCCGTAACTGACTTAAACGGTCAATACTTCAGTCAGTCAGTCATTTTGATGAAAAATTCTGTTGCAACTCTTTGGTTAGTGACTCACGCTTGACGTTGAAAAGAGCGATTTATATTTGACCTAAAGCATTTCAAACATCTTGCGAGGACTGATCCAAATTCTGATAGCATCACTTTTTTCAGCTATCTATTGCGTCCCAGCATCTGCAGCCAATAATGAAGTCTTGATTGACGAGATTGAACTTAATTCTGTAGGCGCTGATAGCAGTGCTAGAGGTATAATAATACAGCCAGAACCATCACTTCATGAAAACTCGACAAATGAGGTCGCCGTTACTCCGGCAATTCAGCCAAGCCAAAATCTAACTATAGCCTTTATCGATGTAGGACAAGGAGATTCAATTCTTGTTATTCTTCCTAATACAAAGACATTGTTGATAGATGGAGGCGAGCGCGAA
>JAICQW010000186.1 GCA_025937665.1 Nitrososphaeraceae archaeon
GGTTCCAACTATCAAATGAAGGGATACGCAATGACAGAGTCAGTAGATATATCAAAGCATGGGTATAAAACTGAAATAAAGGGTATTACATACCACGATATGGAAATTTTGCAAGAAAGTGGTTTGAATAAAGTTAGGTTTATACTTGATCTGTAGCAAAGCAAAAAGGCAAGAAATTTCGGTGACAATATTAGAATAACTCACTATATCAAATGCCAGAAATTTTGATATTGCCTTACAAGATTTAAATATCAATTAAGAGGATAAATTGTAACAATGAGTTCTGATTCTAAGCCTACGCTTGTTGAATTATCCGAAAAAAACTTCGACGAAGTAATAGCAGGCAACAAACCCGTACTGGTAGATTTTTGGGCAACATGGTGCGGACCATGTCAATTCATGCTTCCAATATTTGACAAACTTGCCAAAAAGTATGAGGAGAAAGTTGTTTTTGGAAGACTGAATGTTGATGACAACCAGGGCGTAGCAATGAGGTTTGACGTCTATGCAATTCCTACATTCATTGTCTTTATGAATGGAAAATTAGTCGAAAAAGCAGTCGGCGCAGTTGGCGAAAAGGGGCTAGAGGGCTTACTAGAAAAATATCAGTAACAATATTTTATTTCTTAATATTTTTCAAAGATATCCAAACGCAGCATCGGCTTGACGTTTTTTTGATAGGATGAAATCAAATATCGCCTGCTCTTCCTCACTTAATCTATCCGGGAATCTTTCAAGCAATAGTCTGGCTTCTCTACTATTGAGATCAGTATAGAAAATATCGCCTTCATTTATCTGTCTGCCAATAGTTGGTCCCTTAATGGAAAGCGCCACCTGCATTCCTTTATCAGCAACATCTAGGTTTTTACCTTCGTTTTGTATTTGATGTACTACACCAATTTTCTTGCCATCTTCACCAATAACTGAGACTTTTTGTTTCAATTTACCGACTAGGATCTCGGCTCCAAACACTGCAGGACTGTTTCTTCTAAAAACATAACCTTTCATGAATTGAAATTTGCAAATCGGCGGTATCTCATTAAAGATAATTGAATCTGCATGAAGCTTTTCATAATCTACCCATTCAGAATAGCTCCTGACCAGGTTATAGATTATTTTTTCATTGAAAATTTTTATTTTCCTTTCAAAGGCCTCCTTCTCAGCATCCTCTAGAATCTTTACATTGAATCCAAGTACTACGCCAAGGTAACGATCTTTTTCCCTGACCGCAGAAGCAGAAAGAATATCTCTACGTGTAATATTGCCCAAATCCGCAGCTCTAATTGGAATATTTTCTTTTTTCAAAAGCTCTGTAATTGCCTCTATCGATCCTATTGTATCACATCGTAGTATCACACCGTTTGACTCTGTCTGTATTATTGCCGATCTTATCTCAGAATCAACACTTGCTTTTAGTTTTTCTTCATCATCTTGGTTTTTCACAACATATAGCGGACTTCCAGCAAGTACACCTTCAAGATCTGGAGACGTTATTTTTAGCCCAGCAGCTGCAATCACCTTATCCACGTGCCTGAATTTATCCCTCGGATCTCTCATTTCATCAAGTGGTTTCGGTAACAATAAGGCCTTGATCTTGGTAGTGGTAACACTATCCCTTTTACCAACTACAATTCTATCTCCCTGTTTTAGAGTGCCATCTAGCAGAATAATATTTGCAGACGGTCCTAACCCAATTTCATCATTGACTTCTAAGACGATACCCTTTGTTTCAGTTTCATGTCGTTCTAAACTTTTGGATAAGTATTGCTGGGTCAATCCAACAAGCACGGCCAAGAGTTCTGGTATGCCCGTTCCTGTTGAAGCGCTTACAGGAACAATTGCCAGCTCTTTAGTAAAATCTTTGACGCGCCAAAATGCCTCAGAAATATATCCTAGTCTCGACAGGGCTCCTACAACCGTGTAGATTTTTTCATCCAGGAAGGTCAATATTGATGGATCTTGTAATTTCAGTTGTTCTGCCATCAAAATCGCATTATTTTTTTTCCAACCCGATATCTGGTCTATTTTGTTAAGGGCAATTACAAAGGGTACTTTTTTATTTTTTAAAATATCTAGACTTTCAATTGTTTGGGCCTCAAGTCCTTTGTTAACGTCAACTACAACTATTGCAATATCTGCGGCCGAACCACCCCTCATACGAAGATTTGCAAACACTTCATGGCCCGGAGTATCAATTACAAGTAAACCGGGTACTGGATTTTCTGACTTTGATAGGTTGTCAAATAATTTCCCTGTTATTTTTTTTATCGTTTCGATTGGAAAATAACTTGCGCCAATATGTTGGGTTATTCCTCCGACTTCTCTGGTTTGTACGGCAGTTCCACGAATTTTATCCAGTAGTGACGTCTTACCAGAATCTACATGACCCAATACTACTACGACAGGTTGACGAAGTTCCACTTAACTAAAAATGATTTTAGACTCTTTTATGAAGCTTTCAGCCGAATCAGAAGCATGTATGATGTTATCAGTAAAACCGAGCCCAAAGTCGCCTCTAATTGTACCCGGTAATGCTTCGCTTGACTTGGTATTTCCGACCATCAATCTTACAGTAGAAATTGCATTGTTTCCCTCTAAAATACATCCTACTGTCTTACCCGAACAGATGAATGAAACCAGTTCATTGAAAAAATGCTTGTCTTTGTGCGCATCATAAAATTTTCTGGCTGTTTGTTCATCAAATTGAAATGATTTGAGGCTCACTATCTGAAGGCCTTTCTCCTCAAATCGTGCAATAATTTTTCCAACTAATCCTTTTTTAAAACCATCTGGCTTTACAACAATTAGCGTTTGTTCCACTAAGCATCACTAATGTCTATTTTTTGACCTTAATTCCGCCTTTAACATATTTTCGTGTCCACTTGAATTTTCTGGGGTCACGTTTTAATTTCATATTCTTCTTGCACTTTGGTGAACATGTCCATAGAATAGATCCATCGTTTTTTATGAACATCGTACCCTCATGTGTCGGAATATGTTTTCCACAAAAGAAACAATTACGAAGTGAAGTAGATGCTTTACTCATTTAATATCACTACTTTATCTTTCTTGCCTCTCTTTCAGTTTCTCTCAACATCAGGATATCTTTCATCCTAACGGAACCTTTTACATTTCTTGTAAGAATTCGACCTTTGTCCTTTCCTTCTAGAACCTTTACCCTAACTTGGATTACTTCGCCTGCAATTCCTGTCCTGCCAACTATCTGTATAACTTCTGCTGGGGTTACCCTTACTTCTGCAGCTTTACTCATTAGTTATATCACTCCTTCTTGTCTTTGATACCAGATAATGCTCCAACTACTTGGTCGATTATATGTTGACCTTCTCCTGCATCAATTATAGTTGCAGCAGCAGAGCCGACTTCAATTCCCAAAGATTCGCCTAACTGTTGTTTGCTAGGTACAAAAATATACGGAGTGTTCCTCTCATCACATATTATAGGAATATGTGCAACGACTTCGGGGGGTTGAACGTCTTCTGCTATTACCACTAGTTTGCCAATTCCTCTTTCGATTGCCTTTGTGGTTTCATTGGTTCCTTTCCTAACACTTCCGCTTTGCTTGGCCACTCTTACAGCTTCGTAGACGGCATTTACAAGATCTTTTGGAGTTTCAAATTTTACATAAAACGGTTTACTCATTTTGTAATCCATCACCCATTGGGATCATCTTATTCTACTGAATAGAAGTAGAGGCGTATTAAAAATGTTGCCGAGCAATTGTTAGTTTTCATCCAGGAATTCCTTGACAAGTCGTGTGTATTCA
>JAICQW010000152.1 GCA_025937665.1 Nitrososphaeraceae archaeon
AACGCATTATTTTCTCCGTTGCCATTTCATTTTTCTTTGTTACTTTTTATTTCCCATGGTCGGTGAATATGTTCAAATCATTTTTTGGGATAGATCTAGTAACTTTTGAAAGTGTATTGATATTTGAACAACTTTTGTGGACATTCATTATACCAATTTTAATGCCTGTTTCATTCATGTCAGCACTTTTGGGGATATTACTTTGGAAAAAATTGTATGAACGCTCCAAATTGTCTAATATATTCAAAGTTGTTGTTGAGTAATCACCACAAATTCTTGGCTTCAATCACTCCAAATACTCTCGGATTAGTTTTTGAATTTTGAACCAAAATATAGAACTACTCTTTTTGATGCGAAAATTCTGCAAAAGCACATACACGGTTGGGTATTCTTATGACGAAAATACTGAATGTATGGTGGTTAGGTTGCAAACTAATTCTGAACGATTGCCAACAAACTAAAAATAAGCCCGGCAATAATCCATCTTAATAAAATACTGTATTAATGATATAGTATTTGGATAATAATAGGTTTCAAAATAGTTAACCTTAATAATCTTGTTTAATCAATTATTATATTGCAGCATGGACAATAAAGAATTTCTTGCATTCCAATTAATGTGGATCGTAATCTCAATTGGTATTAGCGTTACAGTATCATTATTCGTTCCATTTCCGTATTCATGGGTAATAATCATCGGCATTTTTCTTTTGATGGGCTTTTACATGCGAAATAGGATGGCGAAGAACGCCGGAGCAGGTATGTTTGGTTCACTATCCTCTCCTTTCTCTGGGAATTCAGTTAACTATTACTGCATGAGCTGTGGCACAAAACATAGAGAAGCCTCATGTCCAAGATGTGGCTCAAAGATGAAAAGAGTCGGATAGACTAGACTTCTAAATTTTAATGATTCTAAAAACAAGAAATTATAAACTAAATCCGTTCTAGATAAATCTCCAGTGGGTTTGAAACTAGATAAATTCACTAATCCTGTATTGCTTTGTGGATATCGCATATTCAGATTTCAAGTTAGAAATACATTTTATCAGTTTATCAAAACCAAATTCAATGTTCTTTCTTGAAAGCTCGTATTTAAGAAAATTAAATACATTGTCACTATAGGCAGTACTCGCACTCAGATTGTTGTCGTTCATTAATGGCTCTCGGAACCCAAATATTTTTTCATACTCTTCAATACTGCAAGATATTCCCAATAGTTCAAGGATTTCTCTAATTCTTATCCAAATATCTCTCCTCAGCCTCAGAATTGATCCGGAAATATATCTTATGCCGAATTGATGACACAAATCAACGACTGATAGTATGTGTTCCTCACTATCAGTAACAAATGGGATAATGGGGTCAATGTTAACACAACATTTAATTCCAGAATCGAGAAATTTACTTATCGTTTCAAAAACCCTTGATGTTGGCGGTGTTCCTGGTTCTATGATTCGTTTTACTTTTTCATCAATGGTTGTTATTGACCAAACTACAAAACAATTAGTGTTATAATTGCGAAACAGGTTCAGATCACGTTCAATAAGGCATGACTTGGTGAATACGTAAAATGGAATTTGAAACTGTTGCAACACTTGAATACATTTTTTTGTAATACCAAACTTTGCTTCTGCATATTGATAAGCATCAGTTGCAGAGGATATCATAACAGGTAACATTGAAATATTCTTCCATTTGTTCAATTCTGATTCTAAAATTTCAGGGGCGTTAATTTTACCATAGATCTTGTCATAAAAATCTGGTGACCACTTATAGGTTGCGTAACAATACCCACATCTGTGATGACAGCCTTGATAAGGGTTTATAGTCATTCCTATATGCGATCCTACCTTGAAATACCGCAGAATTGATTTTGAATATTTTCTCTCAATAGTAGGGGCTTTATCAGAATACCACAACAATACCTTGAATGTAGGAGTCCTAATTAGGATTGGATTACCGTTAGATAAGGGGGAGGGTACACTGTCCTAATTTCTATGATTCATCTAATCTTCTAACTAAGGTGTTATCTGCCCGATTGATGATTGTTTGAATGAAATTGAAAACTGGTTTTACCTCTGAGAGGGGACCGCTTATTTCAAATCTTATCCCGCCTTGGATTCTAATTTTGGAAGTTTTGAAGAAAATGCCTTCTTCATTGTATTCTATGCCATAAATGCTTTCTAACCTCTCGCTTATCACATCAGGTGATTTAAAAATACGACCTCTTTCGGAATATAGTAGTACCCTGAAATTGGTAATTATGATATTATATTTTTTTTCCGTACACTTTAGTTTTGTCTTTGTCCTGAACATTATGTTCTCCTGGGGGAGTAATATTTCCTTAAGTGCCAAGAACACAATATGTATAACAATGGGTTATATTCATAAAAGTTGAATGATTTTTATTTAATATACTAACAAATGTGAATGATCTTAAATACTGTAAAAATGTTTCATAACATGTATCCATTTGAATCCCAATCACATGGCATAGATTTTTCATTTAGAGATAAACATGGAAATTAACTTTATAATTTCAACGAGTTGATCAGGTTGACACAAAGCTGATGAGGTGTTGGTCACATATGATATTTGACTGCATAAATTCTTGAAATCACTGTTAATAATGGGCGCTTGCACGAAAAGAATAGAACCACAGGCTTGAACTAGTTAAATCGCTAGGGCAACTATTTTGAGACTGTTCCTGGGGTAAGTTGAAATTTTAGTTTTTCTGATACATTTTGTTACGGATGAAATCTTGAAGAAGTTTTGAATAACTTGTTTCAGAAGATTTGAGGGTATTTATTGATTCAAAGTAAGTGTGGTTGAAAGTGAATGATAGGCCCATGCAGTTAAAAATTCAAAGCAGGCAATAGAAGAATCTTAGATCGTGACATATCGATAATGATTCCATCAACATTTAAATCTCAACATTCTCTTTCTTTTCTAATATGGATGGTATCAATAATGCTATCTTGCAGGTTCCGGTTGGATATGAAGTTCTGATCATTATTGTTATCATCGTGGTATTGTTCTTTGGTGTCAAGAAAATACCTGAGTTGGCCAGATCATTTGGAAAGGCAACGGCAGAGTATGAAAAAGCAAGGATTGAAGCCAAAAAGGAGCTCGCCCAGATTAAAGGCAATGATAAGATAGGCCGTGAAAAACTTGAAGAGATAGCTGAAACTCTAGGAATAGACTATACTAACAAGAATGATGATGAGCTTAAGAGGGCCATAGAAGGGGCCGTAAATAAAGAAAAAAGTAACTAATTTGTAACATATAGAATAGAAAATTCACTGAAACTAACTAACTATTCTATTAGGAAAATTTTATTTATAACAGATTTCTTCTGCATGGGTAAACATGATAGATGCTGATACAGTATCTGAGATTGTGGGAAAATATGATCTAGAGGATATACACTTGGCAGTTATTGGTAGTCATTCCGCATTGGAAATAATGGATGGAGCAAGGGACGAGGGGATGAAAACTGTATGTATTTGTCAAAAAGGAAGAGAATTACCATATTTGAGATTTAAGCGATTGGTAGATGAAATAATTTTAGTAGATAAATTCTCAGACGTACTTTTCAAAGAGAATCAAGAGAAACTTAGAGAAATTAGTAGTATTATTGTACCCCATCGCGCATTCACTGCATATGTAGGGTACGATTCAATAGAGAACGAATTAAAATTACCAATACTTGGAAATAGGCGCCTTTTTCGTGCCGAGGAAAGGGGCGCCGACAGAAATCAGTATTATTTGTTGGAACGCGCGCAAATAAACCATCCTAAGATTTACAAAAAATATTCAGATATAGACGGATTAGCAATAGTTAAAATTCAAGAATCTAAAAGAAAGCTTGAAAGAGCATTTTTTATAGTCAGCTCAGCACAGGATTATATCGTAAAATCGCAAAACAAGATAAAAGAGAAAATGATTACAATGGAAGATCTTGATTCATCTACAATTGAACAATTCGTTGTAGGAACATATTTTAATTTTAATTTTTTCTCATCGCCCTTGACACCTGAAACTGAATTCTTGGGGATTGAAAGAAGACTTCAGACTAATCTCAATGATCTAAATGGGCTGCCAGCAAGAGATCAATTGGAGTTTGAAACAGAGGTGAGACATATAGAAATAGGCCATACTCCTGCAAGCATTAGGGAATCCATGCTTCAAAAAGTATTTGAACTCGGCGATAAATTTACTAATTCAGTACGCAAAGAATATCCACCCGGTCTAATTGGACCATTTTCTCTACAGAGCATTATCACACCAGATTTGGAAATAATTGTTTATGACGTATCTCTTAGAGTTCCTGGAAATCCTATCATGGCTACAACCTCTCCATATACAAAATATTCCTATGGCCAAACATTTGGTATTGGCCGGAGGATTGCGATGGAGGTCAAGAAGGCGATAGCATCAAACAAACTATCTGCGATAGCTACTTGACTAAGATTAACTATTGCTCAATTGTTTCCTCAAATAGATTTTTCCTTACCTTTATCGGAACATCAAAAAATGCCGCTAGGGCTATAGAATCAGATGCACGATAATTTCTTAAGGTGATTATTTCCTTGCGAGTCTTGAAATAAAGATTAGACCTCAATACAGGACCATTTTTATATATTCTGACTTCTACTAACAGTAAATCCTGCAATGCAGAAATTTCTTCAATAAGATTATAAATTGTAGGTATGGTGCTCTTATCACCTTCCCTAAATCTCAGGATATGTCTTGCGACCTCCCCAGAAAATGCGCGGATCGGAAATTCTCTCCCTTCGTCGGATTTTAGAGTAAGTAACCCTTCTAGACCAAGTTTATCAACGAAACCAACAAAGCTTATGGAAGCTGT
>JAICQW010000051.1 GCA_025937665.1 Nitrososphaeraceae archaeon
AAAGAGTTCACTGGAGAAATATTAGCTCCTCCAGAATATCCTACAGAGCATGCTCAAAGAGGTGGACATATCCCTGGCGCAGCTAATATCCCATGGGCACAGGCAGTCAATGAAGATGGAACATTCAAGTCAGCTGAAGAGCTAACAAAACTATATCATGCAAAAGGGATTACTCCAGATAAGGAAGTTATCTCATACTGTAGAATTGGCGAAAGATCATCGCATACATGGTTTGTTCTAAAATATCTGCTAGGGTACCCTAACGTCAAAAACTATGACGGATCATGGACCGAATGGGGTAACATGATAGACAATCCAATCGAAAAGTAGTAGAGAAGGATCCAATATCCTTCTACTAACTCATTTAGCTGAGTCTTTTTATTTTTGATTGCTTTTATGTTACCTATTTAGTTTGTTTATTTTGCTCTATTTTATTTCAGATTATTTTAACTTCTTTACAATGAAGTGAAAGAGATTTCCCTCTTTTCTGAATTCCAATAGACCTTGTCCTCCTTCTTCAGACCATCTTATCATTTCGAGATCTGCAGAAGTATCGTCAGAAACAACATGCACAACATCCCCTGTGTCTATCTTGTTGATTAGTTCATCCAGCTTCGTAAGTGTGGCAGCACACTCAACTCCAATTTCGAACATCTCGTAATCGGGAAACGCTGAGAAGCATCTTACATGTAATTTCTCTATGATTTTTTCTATTTCAACATTGCATTCTTCAATAAATTTCAGACCACTGCTCTTTAATCCTGAATCTATATTCATATTAGAGTCGGGAATCCTCACCTTAACAAACCAGCCATCTGTGTAAGGAAAATCATTGGCAATCTTTGGGCTGTCGTTGAGTGCGTCATTTACTGCAGTTATCTCACCTTTTACAGGACACCTCACCATTCCAAAATACCGAATGCTTTCAATTGACCCCACACTCTTGTTCTTTTCGATAGTGGTGCCGATATCTCTAAGTTTGATTCTAGTCAGTTTTCCTGCTAATGAAATAAGAATTGGGGTAACCCCTAACGTGATTAGGGAACGGTCCTCCTCATCAGTTTTTATCCACACAAAGTTATCCAGGTCGTACATTACTCCCTCGGGAAAATTACAATG
Organism: Nitrososphaeraceae archaeon; assembly: GCA_025937665.1. Classification (GTDB taxonomy): domain Archaea; phylum Thermoproteota; class Nitrososphaeria; order Nitrososphaerales; family Nitrososphaeraceae; genus TA-21. The sequence continues at coordinate 1,120 of JAICQW010000051.1, forward strand.
GCTTATTTGCATGTCACAGGACTATGGATACAGTGGGTTTATTTTTCTATTGAATAATGGCAAATTAATACAGTTTGTATAACCAAGTTGCTCAATTCCGATATGTCCATCGAACCGTCCAATCAGATAAAATACATCCTATGGTTTCTCATACCATTAAATGCCGTTTGATACCGAACATTTATATACCCATTTAACACCATTAAATGGTGTAGAAACATGACAGAAAAATCGAAAGAAAATACAACAGAAAATACAGAAGTTTTAGATACATATAAGCAAAATTTGTTAAGAACAGTCGATGAAATCTCAAAATATCAGCCACAGTATGCACAATCTATTTCAAATCTACAGCAAGACTACTTCCAAGTGACAAAAGAATTGATTAACAGATCATTTGCAATTCAGAAATCATGGTATGGAAACACTCCAAGAGATACTCTTACACCCACAGTAGCCCCATATGCAGAACAATACAAAAAACAATCAAATGAAATTACTTCTCAAGCATTCCATGTGTTTGATACAGCAAACCAATTAGCAATAGATATGCTAAATTCAGCAAGAGAGAATATCAAGTTGTATGGTAAGACATTCGATACCGTAACCGAATTCAATGCAAACTTGGCCAATACGTGGACAAACTTCTTTACATCTGCACAAAAGCAATACGTGAAATAAACAATTCACAAAAACAAAATTTTTTATTTTTTATTTTTTCTTTAATTTGTTAGCTCATGATTAACTAGGCTAGGCATATGTTTTTTCCCTGTTTTGTCTTGTTTTGGTTTGTTTCACTTTGTTTCCCATTCACAAAAACGCAAAATTATCCTATTCATCTAGCTTAGTTGTTATCAATGAATTAAAATTGTCATAAGCTTAGCTTAATCCAGTTTATCTGTATTTGAATAGAATACTACTACTGTATTGATTTACATTACATATCTGCGACCGGAGGGAAAAATTTGACGAATACCTCGCTCATGCACAATCATGTAGAGGGTGATTACAGAAAGCTGGTTCACGACTTGATAAATAAAAAATATAAACTTAGTTTTCTACCTGAAAAAGTAATTTGCATGACCAATGGAATAGAATACTACTTTATAGAAACCGAAGGCTCTGATGGTAGCAAGTTCATTATTAATGCTTATGGATCTGAAGCCCTGGAACTCTTTGAGGAAGTTCACAAGTGTGCAATTTGTGGAAGAACGATTAACGGGACAACTGAAAATACAAATCTGATAACATACCGTGCAGATGAAAAGAGAAACATGTTTGTTGAACCTCATTGTATGAATCTGCTAAAGAAATTTGAAATAGCCTATGGAAAAGAGTTTTTTTATCGATAATCTTTCCAGTCATCAGCAGAAATTCCAAAATATTTAACATCGACTATGTACTAAGACTATCATTGAATAATCAGGATGTCACTAACTATACAAAATCTTTACTTACCCTGCCAAATATTCAGTATCTGGTCCAAGGTCTAGATGTACTTTTAACAACTGATTTGGATGGGGATAATCGCACAAAGGTGATTGAATTACGCGACGAACTATTATCTTATATCAATAGCATCTTCACAGATTATGAATAAAAATAAGATTTCCCATTTCGAATTCCGATAGACTGAATAATCCAATTTTATCATATTTTTGATGTTGGTACATTCTGCGCTCTCGATAGCAGGTAGCGATTCCAGTGGCGGTGCGGGAATTCAAGCAGACATAAAAACAATGTCTGCTTTGGGAATATATTCATGTACAGTAATAACAGCAATAACTGCACAAAGTACATCTAATGTAGATCACATTCTTCCACTCGGTGCCCAAGTTATTAAAAAACAAATAAGATCAGTTCTCTCCGATATTCCAATTAATGCCATCAAGATTGGAATGGTCTACAATAACGAAATTATTACCACGGTAAGTGATGTCTTGAATCAATCCAAAATCCCAATTGTGCTTGATCCAATAATCTCTGCTGGAACTGGAGCCCGATTGCTTCAAAAAGAATTTCTAAAGGACTTTAAAAGTAAACTAGTTCCAATTTGTGATGTTATTACTCCTAATATCCATGAAGCAGAAACGTTGTCGGGAATTAAGATCAAAACTGAAAAAGATATCAGAAAAACTGCATTGAAAATACAAGAGTTGGGTGCAAAAAATGTAATAGTAAAAGGCGGTCATTTTAGAAATGAGCATGAGGTAATTATTGACATAATTTTAGACGAACATGGAAAGTTTACTGTGTTTAAGAATCCAAGGATGAAAATTGTTGAAACGCATGGGAGCGGCTGTAACTTTTCTGCCGCTGTAACATCATTTATGGCTATGAAATATCCGGTCGTTAAAGCATGTTTCTTGGCAAACAAGTATGTTCACAAATCTATTATTAAAACGGTCAAAATTGGTAAGGGTATCCCAGTGAATAACCCCATTTCAACGATGTATGAAGAGTCCTGTAGATATCAAGTGATACAAGAATTAGAAAAAGCAGTAGAAATTTTAGTAAATATGAAAAATTTTGTAGATTTGATTCCAGAGACACAATCAAATCTTGTATATGCAATACCAAATGCCAAAGGATTTGAAGATGTGGCTGGCGTAAATGGTAGAATTGTAAAGGCAGGAAACAAAAGTGTGCCAACTTCTGGTATTAAATTTGGTGCTTCAAAACACGTAGCGTCCTCAATTCTTGAATACATGAAGATTAATCAAATGGTTAGATCAGCGCTTAACATTAGAAATGATAAGACTATTCTCAACAAATGCAATAGGCTTTTTAAAGTAAGTGATTATGAAAGAAATTTAGAACCAAAGGCAATCAGAGAAAGAGAAGGCAGATCTATTTCATGGGGAGTCAAAATGGCCCTTTCGAAAAATCCTGATGCAGATATCATATATCATTCAGGAGACGTTGGGAAAGAACCAATGATAATAATCTTTGGACAAAGTCCACAAGATGTCGTAAATAAGGTCACAAAAATACTCGACCGTAGAAATTTTGAATAGTTTTTACTTATATTAGAGTTCAATTTATTTATAATTTTAAATGAAGGCCATAATACTAGCTGGCGGTCTTGGAACCCGACTTCAGCCCTATACTTTTTTCATTCCAAAGCCAATGTTACCCCTCGGGAATAAACCATTATTAGAACATATTATTGAATGGTTGAAAAATGATGATAACAATATTGATCATATAATAATTTGTGTGAGTTATTTACATAGAACCATAGAAGACTATTTTGAAGATGGTAGCAGGCTTGGAATAAAAATAGAATATGCAAGATCCGATAGACCCTTGGCAACCGCAGGTCAGCTACTGACAGCCAAGAAGTTTATCGATGACACATTCGTTTGTGTATATGGAGATTCTATCTATGAGTTCTCACTTAGGGAAATGATAAAAGAGCATAATAGACTTGACGCATTTATTTCAATGGCATTATTATCGTACAAAACTAGACTGAAGTACGGCTTCATAGACATTAATGGAAATAATAGAGTTACTACATGGAATGAAAAACCCGAAATAAAGGGAATGATAAATATAGGATGTTATGTGATGGAACCCGAATTTATTGATTTGATACCCTCCTCAAATGCTTATGGAATGGACGATGCCGTTCGTACAGCACTGGATATGAAAAAGTTAGTGAATGGATTTAAAATAGAATCAGGATTCATTGACATAGGTGATAAAAAATCATATCTACAAACCTACAAAAAATATGTTGAGAGATTGGGAAAAATCTAAATCATGAGTATCGTTTTCTTTGAAGATACCAGTTGGAAGAATTTTATTCCTCTTAGCTATACGAGATCATTGTTTGATATTAAAATTGGATCACTGACGACCTACGAACATTTCAATAACAGATCCTCGAAATTTCTAACCCGCCGATACCTTGAAGGGGTAACCAAGCAAAGACATCCGGAAAATGCGGTCAATAAATTTGAATATAATAGTGATGATATTTTCATTAATTCATTATTCATTCCTCTAACTGCGTTCTTCAAAAAATGGAGTTTCAAGAAGAGATTTCTGATATCATTTAGAGACAAGATACTCATGGGAAGAATTGACAAATCAGACTTTGAGTATATTTGCGCATCGGTAGTTGAGGACAGAAAAATCAATGGTAACAACATAAAGACTGAAATAACGAGTATCAATGATCTGGATGGGTGCGGTACTTTGTACAGTTGGCCATGGGACCTCATCGCCCAATTAAAGGGAGCACTCAAGTCTCAAATTCGCAAAAGGAAAGTTCCACGGCGAGTAAAAGTTATTGGTAATAACCCTGTGTATGTTGACAAGACATCAATCATTGGTCAGGGCACCGTCCTTGATGCAAGTGAGGGAGGAATTTACATTGGTCCCCAGTCTGCCATTTATCAATCTTCAATTTACGGGCCAGTTCATATTGGAGAATCCACTCAAGTCAAGCCATATTCCATAGTCAGCAATTCATACATTGGCAATAAGTGTCGTATTGCAGGCGAAATTGATTCTTCAATAATTTTGGATTATACCAACAAGTCTCACCTAGGATACCTAGGCCACTCCTATGTCGGTGAATGGGTAAATCTTGGTGCAAATACAGTCACCTCCGACCTTAAAATGACATATGGGACCATCTCCATGAAGGTGGATAAGGAAAAAAAAGATACAAGGACAATCAAATTAGGTTCTTTTTTTGGAGATATGTCTAAAACATCAATAGGGACAAATATTTATTGTGGATTGAAAATTGGTGTCTCTTCACATGTTTACGGCAATATTTTTGATGACGTTCCTTCTTACGTGATATATGGTCAGGGGATAGGGTCTGAAAATGCAGAAATGAATATCTCTTCGGCTATTAAATTTCAAAAAAGGATGATGTTAAGAAGAAATGTGGATATGTCTCTAGAATATGAAAATATGATGAAGACACTTTTTGAAATGACAATCAATGAAAGAAAAAAGCATAAAGTGCGACCAAAAAAGTTTACTATACGTTAGTTACAAATAATCTATAATTTGTTTTTCTTTCCAGAGACCAATTCTTTGATGTAACCACGGGTAGAAATTTGCATCACCATTCTCAAATTCCTTTTTGACTATTTTCACAATATTCTTTGATACCTTTCCGGGTTCACCGTAAATCTTTCGCTTTTTCTTCAGTTCAAGTCCAAGGCCCTCTTTTCTGTTGAATGCCTCATCTATCAATGTGGTTATCCAAGAAGAATTTACAGGTGGAATTAGTATATTGCCACGAGCATCAAAAATGGTTTCAGGTCTATCGGTGTTGAGCCTAACTGTAAGTGATAGAACGTTTGGAAAGTACAGTAATTCTTCTTGCATTGAACCTGAATCTGTCATTTCAGCCCAACAATGTCCGCTATCTAAAAATTCTATTACATGAGAATATTCTTTCCATAAAGGAGTTATGATAAACTTGTCTGGGTAATCTCTTGCCAGATTAAGCAAGTTTTGTTCCAAGTGGTACGACCGCAGAGCCGATTTCATAGCATTTAACATGATAAGAACTAGCTTGTATTCAGTATTTTTTATCAAGTACGATATGCTTTTGATAATAGATGAAAATCTGTGTTCTGTGAGATTTTCTCGTCTATGGATGTCCAATCTGATCCATTCACCCGTTTCCAGCTTTGGGTAAATGTCAAACACACTAGTTTTGGGTTTATTTTTTCTCTTAATTTCGATTGCATCCACAACAGAGTTACCAACTACGTGAATAAACTCTTCTGGATAGCCTTCACGGACTAGATTTTCCTTGTTAAGTTGCGTTGGTGCAAAGAAAAATTGCGTTCCTGCGGAACATATCCAAGTATCTATTTGTTCGGGAAATGGCTCTTCTCTTGCCACGAACCATCTTCCTTCAAATTGTGAATCTACAAATTTTTCAACACTTGATTTTGTAGGATCTTCATTAACCTTAAGGTACTTTATTGATTCAGGACTCATGGATCGTAATCCTGCTTCATTTTGAGCTACCTTCTGACCCATTCCAAAAACCCATGCAAGAGGGGCAATCCCCGCAACAAGCGTATCCCCGTGAACTATTGGCAGAAGTTGGGAAGAGTTTCCAAAGTTCTTTTTCAAATATCTACCAAATGATCCAAATTTTAATATTAACTCGCTTGCTTTTTCCATCAGGTCTCCTCTGATTTGAAGATTACAAGCAATATGATCCTGTAACTCAAATTCTTGAATTCCAAAGCCCAGGAGATCGTCAAAGTGCTGTCCGGTATCTATTACGAATGCTGGTAACTTTTGATGTATTGCCTCTATCATTACAGGAGCCTGTTTATAAAAATCAGGTTTTGTCCCAATTACAACTGAAAGTACTGGACTATTCAAGTCATGAGAAAGCTTGTAACTCTTATCTAGAACATTATGAAAAATCTCTATAGGAAGAATTTTTCGCTTAAAGTAAATATTTCGTATTGGAATTTTTTCATTCAAAAGTTTTCCTCTCCGAATGGTCGTATCACCTTGCCTTCTCGCATAATAACAATTATCCCTAATACTATAATTCCGATTCCACCAGCCAGTAGACCGTACGTTAGAGGGATGATTCCAGGAACAAAGAGTATTTGTGGTATTTTTGGGATCATGCTAAGAATTAGAATATTACCAATTATCAGAACAATACCGGATATACAAAGGATAATTCCAATTTTCCTTGAACCGTAATATCTTACTAAACCATAGGTAATCCCTGCCAATATTATTCCAGGAGCCGCCGATATCGACACAACTTGGATTAGGACTCCTTCGGGTTGGACTACGATATCTGGACCCTGTGATTGTGGACCTATTATAAAAGAAATAAATGAATACATGAGTAGTACAAACATTACAATTAATCCTAAACTGGCTAATGATACTGATGTTTCTAGTTTTACCATTGTTTATCGACTTGAATTATTTAGAGTTATTCTCACTTAATTCCAATTACATCTCCAAATTCTTTTCTGGCAGCAGATCCCAAAATCTGAGCAGATTTTTCTGGCGATACGTGATTAACGTAGACACCAAAACCTCTCTCTAAACCTGACCAATTATGGAGTTGGGGATAGACTTCTATATGCCAATGAATTTGTCGACTATTTTTCTTTTCTGGTGACAAGTGAAATATCAGATTAAAAGACGGCTTTTCTAACACCTTGTCCATTCCTCCCAAGGTAGATCTCAGAATCAGCGCAAGGTCTGTAAATTCTTTCTGTGAAATTTTTGAAAACGATGTGGTATGACGTTTGGGATAAATCCAAAATTCATAGGGATATGTTGAGGCCCAAGGTGAAATTGCGATATAACTTTCTGTGTCTAGAATTTGTCTGGGACCGCCCATCTCTGTGGAAATTATGTTGCATGCAGGACAATTACCATTTTCATTAAGGTATCTATTTGATGCTTCTGCTTCGGATTCAATAGTTGGTGGAATTGTTGAAAAAGTCATTAAATGAAAATGAGCATGTTCAATATCACTTCCGGACAAAATACCACTATTTACGAAAATGGAAACATATGTTACACTTTTCTTTGTGTAGAGATGACTAAGGTAATTTTGTAATACCAAAAGAACATTGGACCATTTTTCAATAGAAAGTCCTGGTAAATTTTCTTTATGATCTGGTGTGGCTACAACGATATAGTGATAACCATATGCCGGTTCGCTATAGAGAGGTTTGTCTCTGTAGCTATTTTCATTTTCTGATGATACCACGGGATTTGAATTTGGAAAAACTCTAACATCCCAGTTTTCGATAATATTTTCTTCATTATCAGACAATCTCTGAAGCATGCCCTCTTTGACAACCAGCGATAGCACCGATGGAGGGGTCATGCTTTCATTTCCGGGACAATAAGGACATTGTTTAGTATCATTTTTTACTTCATATGAGTCAGGTGGAAGAACTACAAATTTCTCAAGAATGTAATCTTTTCTTAGTTCCGCCAACTCGATATTCCTAAAAAATTCTCCAAGTACCTTTAATTAAAGGTTCTGTGCTCCCGAACATGCTTATTGAGCAAAGTTACATTTTTGTGGACAATTGTTTTTCAAAGTTAGAAAATTCAAATTTTAGAAAGGAAATGCTTACCTACAATCCTTCGCAGATGAGACCTGATTCTGATCTATTAAAAGAAATAACCATATTTGGATGCTCCAATCACCCTTTGCGATTTTGATTCCCTCAGGACTGTGGAGTTTGTAGGGACGTATGAGTAGATAGGAACTCGATAGACTGTGCCGTAGATAAGAACCAGTACGAATTCGTATCTCCAGAGCAGGTATCTCTCTGCATCGTTTAAGAGACTCGGCAGCCCTATCAATGAATCAGTCTTGGTGCTGGCTAGTTGTAAATTTTCATTCCAATTTGGATAGTTTGTCCAAAGCTGCTCTGACGAGATGGGCCTGTTTCGTGTATGCAGTATATGTGGTTTGTATGCTACAATCATTCCTAGTACTACCATAGCAACTCCTAAAAGGAAAAAACCATGTGTGCCACGGTTTATTGTTTCAAGATTCAAATAACCAGTTGATGCTTTATAGTAAAATGGACCCAGTGAATTTTCTATTGCAGATGGTATCGCAATACTTCCATAAAGCAGGACTAGTCCCAGACATGAAATTGCAACCGGCACGAGTCCTTTCAATAAAATCGAAATGAACATTCCTATCAGTATTAGAATTGTGGTGATATGTAAAAAGTCAAAAAATCCTGAGTAAGGATCTAGTGATGATAGTGAAAGATAAACATGTATCATAGTTAGTAACAGTATACCTATTATTGTAAATCTAAGAAGAATCCTGTCATTGCTCCTTAGCCACGATAATCCGTATTTCATGAATAATATAGCCACTAGAAATAGATAAATTTTGAGTTTGCTACTCTATTTTTGGCAAAGTTGACTAGTAACACGAATGTCTTCATTAACAATGAATTGTTAGCGAGGTCACTTGTGGCTATGCCAAGTATCCTAACGTTAGATAGGTTTCAAAAATTATGCGAAATTACAAGTAAGGAAACAACAAGGGAATTGCTAGATTATCTAGTTAGTCAGGGAATAGGCCAATTATCAGACGGTTCGGTAGTTTTTTCGTTTGAGGACAAACTAGAAACGATACTTTTGGCCATGAACAAGGGCTGCGATCCTGAAAGGCTATCAAAAAAGATCCATTGGAAGGATTTTGAATTATTTACATCGCAACTAATAGAATCTGCAGGATATTCTATTGAGCGGAATGTCATTTTAACCAAGCCTAGAGTCCAGATAGATGTAATTGGATTCTATCAAAAAATTGCACTATTAATTGATTGCAAGCATTGGATGAAGATCCATGGTATTAACATCGCAAAATTTAGCTCAAACCAGATTAGAAGAGCAGAGATATTCCTAGGAAAAAGAAAAGATATTGAATCAGCTCTTCCAATTATAGTCACCTTGTATGAATCCAACTGCAATTTTTTTGATAGGGTTCCCATAGTGCCAATTTCAAAATTCAAAGAATTCCTTCAAAATTTTCCTTTCTATTTAGATAGAATGCATTTAATT
>JAICQW010000107.1 GCA_025937665.1 Nitrososphaeraceae archaeon
CTTCAATTTTATCGAGTCTTTGTCTTGGTGGTAGTGCTCTCATATCGTATTCATCTAAGATAACTTCCATAGGAATGACAGGTTCTAGACGTTTTTAACTTTTTAGTGAAAATTAATATCTCAAATTTAACATAAGGATTACAAGTTAGAGAATATTTCCGCAATTCAACAAGGCAGAGTGCCCATCTCTGTCTTGCTTGTTCAAAAGGAAGGAATTTCAAATATTAGATGCTGTTACACAGTATAAAATATGTTTTTAGATACGTTATCTAATTTGGAACTGTCTACCAAAGAGACTGCGCTATCTATCAAAAAGACTACATTTTGATTTAGATTTCCAGTTTGTGTCATTTATTACATTAGTTCAGGAGTTAGAATGAAGATTTTGATTTATATTTCGTAATTGACCTATCCTTTCCAGGTTTATGGAAATTTTACTTGTTGTTTCTTCATTATAAACAGAAAGTGATCTCTTAAATTGGTCACAAATTCAGAAATATTAATAATCTCTGTAGTTGAGTGGTCGATTACATAATCGTTTTTGTTATTTCAGTTTATGCTTGAATAGTAAAAATCCTGTTAGCAATAATGTAGTAATGGAGACAACAATGGATTTACAGATAATGACAAGTTACATTTATGGTTTAGAATTGATTCACATTCCTTAGGACCTTAAACATAATTAGAATTTTCAAGAAATATTATGACTGTCACTAATCAAGTTTAATAATAACTTTATAACATAAAACCCCCAAGATTAGCTAATGGCTTCGAATCCCACTCTCCTCGCTTATCTTTAGGATTTTATCGCCGTCATAATGTGATAGTCAAGAAATCAAGTCAATACAACACTAGAACTCTCTAGTTAAGCATATACACCATTAAAATATCTTTTAGTTTAGAATTATCTGTTGAACCTAAAGGAATGGTGTAAAATGGATGAGACATTGTATAGTGCCGAAACAAATGAACAATATTTACAATTTGCAGGCTATGACTATGATAAAAAGAATATTGAAAATTTGTCAAAGATGAAATATTTGGTCTCAGAGATGTTTGTAAGATCTTTTTCTGAACCTAGAATATTGTTGCTATCTTCAATCGAAAACATTTCTGATGCGATAACAAAACCTTTTGAACTGAAATTGCATGAATTGAGGGGTAGTAAGATTAAAAATAGAGATTTTAAATATGGGGGAAAGCAGGTTAGCTGGAACACGTGGAGGCAGTTTAATAGTGCCGAAATTGATCACAAGAAAAGAAAGATAGTCTTTGATGATTTTGTAAAGAAGACAAAGTACATTGCTCCTGTTATTAATTCACGGTTTAAAAAAATCAGAAAAATATATTCGGACTTTTCTGATAAGGTGGATGAAAATCATAAAGGATTGACCAGTCCACTGGACGGGTATCTAATTAGTGAAAAAATCACTCTATCTAAACTCAAGAAACTGGTTTCAGATATGGGGTCACGTGCAACAACAAGATTTAGAAGTGAACTAAATTTTGGGACTGAGCTAATTGGCAAGGAACCTGAATATTATGATGATTTCTATTTTTTTCGAAATAGAATTTTCCAGAGTATGGAAAAGTATTTCACAAAAATTAATCCTGTCGTTTCTGTCAGAAGGACTCTAGGATCTATAGGATTTGATTTTTCAAATATACACTTTGACACGGATGATAGGCCAAACAAATATCCGTCACCAATATGCTTTTTTGTAAAAATACCTGATGATATAAGAGTCCTTTACAAAAGCGAAAGTCCCTACTTTAATTTGTCAAGCTGTTATCATGAAACTGGACATGCAATACATGCTTCTTCAATAGACCAAGACTTGAATTATTGGGAAAAATACAAGTTTCCAATGGGTATAGCTGAAATATTTTCGATACTAATTGAAAGTTTGACTCGAAATCCATTATATTTGAAAGATATTGGAATTACAAACGATAAAGTATTAAGTGATCTCATCTGGAGAAACAAATTCATGGAGTTATTTTTTGTCGTTTTTTATGCCGCAAATTCACTAATGAAAATGGAATACTGGAATAGAAATCTTTCAATTTACGAGGCAAGTAGACTTTATGAAAAGCTAATCAGAAAGTATATGGGTCTTGAAGTACCTGGAGAATATTGGATGTTGCATCATATTCTTCCAGAGGCAATAATGTATGTACCTAGTTACATGATAGCAGCAATCCGGGCTGCAGAATTAGAAACATACTTGTCCAACAAATTCAGTGATAAGTGGTGGAATGAACCTTCTGCTGGAGAGAAGCTTAGAGAAATAATGGCAAGAGGAGAGAGGATAAATTTAGAGGAATTTTCCAAGCTTGATCAGAATATCTTCATGAAGGAGATATGTTCTAGTTAATTCCAGTGAGATAAGAGAAGGAGAGCAGGAGAATAATTTTTGGTCGGAACTTCCAAGAAGGCGGTTTATGCTGCACTATTTGGTAATTTAGGAATATCAATTGCAAAACTAATTGCAGCATTACTGACTAATAGTAGCGCAATGTGGTCAGAAACATATCACTCATTTTCTGACACTTTTAACCAAGTATTACTGCTAATTGGAATCAAGACAAGTTCCAGAGTACCAACAGAAAGACATCCATTTGGATATGGGAAGGAACAATTTTTCTGGTCATTCATAGTTGCAACCTTATTGTTTGGTATTTCCGGTATCCTATCTTTTGAGAAGGGATTTACTTCCTTCTATGATCCTGTGCATCAAATTGCAAATACGAATATCAGTTATGTAATTCTATTAATATCTGCCATTTTTGAAGGAAATGCACTTCGTATTGCTTTCAATTTGTTTAAGGGCACAATAGAAGCAAGAGGCGAAAAGGTAAATCTGTATACATTATTTAAGGAGTTTCAAGAAAGTAAGGATCCTACCATACTTACCGTCATGGTTGAAGATTCAGCAGCGTTACTTGGAATAGCAATAGCTGCAATCGGAATCTATTTGTCAGATGTTACCAACAATATGATTTATGATGCCCTAGCTTCCATTTCGATAGGCGCTGTGCTCATGTTATTTGCGTTCTTTTTAGCAAAAGAAAATAGAGCTCTTCTAATTGGGGAAGCAATGTCAAAAAAAGATCATTCAAAGATAATAGAATCTGTATTAAAGATTCCAGAGGTAAACAGAGTGATTACATTGCGAACGATGCATTTTGGTCCCAATGACGTCCTTGTTGCGATGGAGGTAAGTCTAGTAGATAACATTACCACAGATCAAATAGAACAAGTAATAGACACTATCGAAGATAAGATCAAATCCGTAATAGATGTAAAGACATCATCAAAGATTTATGTGGAAGTGGAAAGGGATAGCTGTCCAGTTGACACTAAGAAAATGAACGATCGCAAGAAGCATGACGGAAGAACGTAGGATTATCGTTGCACCTTGTGCACTAAGTTATGATGAAATTATGTACCCTTGCTTACTAGATGCATTATCCCGTTTTCAATTGAATTTATCGAATTTAGAGAGGAGTTTTTTGGCTCGCATATTGTATCATGTTTGTGTGATACATCCTCTACTCTCTGACACATATTGCAAACCCATGAAACATGTTCTTTGCATTGATTGCACATCAAGATTGGCACTAGAGTTTTTCCGCACGACCTACATGATTCCTTGTTAAACATGGTTCTTTTCCCTTTTTGTAATTATTATATTATATTTGGATCTAGCATATAAATTCTACACTGCAAATTAGTGTATTTTTATAATTAGGGCTAGTTTATTGAAATTATCACATCAAGGAGATAAGGTATTGTGCCCTTTCGGGCTGCTATCCTATTCTTTGTCTACGAATTCGTCGGGTGTAGGTGGCTCTGGATTTAGTCCCTTTCTCTTCCGAGTGTCATTGATAAGGCTTTTGAATATAGATTGTGGTACAATTTGCCAGGTCTTAAAATAGGTGTTCCACAAGGCTTTTCCAGCAGTGCCACCTCGCATTACTTCAGACAAGTCAAAAGTTTCTGAGGCAGGTACCTCGCCTTGAATAATTGTAATAACTCCCTTTTGTTCAACGTTCAATAGCTTTCCTCGTTTGCCCGACAAGATCCCAGCAACAGTACCTATTTGTTCTTGAGGGCATTTTATCTCCATACCAAGAATTGGTTCCAATAAGGCGGGATCAGCTAAAAGCATAGATCCTAACATGGCTCGTCTAGTCGCTGGCATTAATTGCGCAAGACCACGGTGGGCAGGATCTTCATGGGGTACAAAATGATGTAATACAAATTTCACACCACGAAGAGTTTCATGAGCAAGAGGACCAGAGTGTATGACATCATCAAAACCCGATCTTATTGAATCCATTGATTCTTGAATGAATTGTACACCCTTTGTTTGATCAAGTAGGATATTTCCACTAACATCAACGGCAGCTACGCTCTTTGCTTCATCTGCATTCCAACCTTTTTCTCGCAATATTTTAGCCATCTGTTTCCTATCTAGATCTTCATGGATTTGCCCATTCTTGATTAGTTCAATAATTTCTTCTCCAAGTGGTTCGATTCTCATGAATATCTTGTTGTGTTTATTTGGCGATTTACTCATGATTGGCCCAGCACTATTGCGGATAGTCTCACGGTAATTGATGAGAGGTTGAGTCGTAGTAATTTCTAGACCTGTTTCCAGTATGAGAGAGGTAGCAATCTCAAGATGTAATACCCCCATTCCAGAAAGTAAAGTTTCTCCAGTTTCTTCATTAATTTTTACTATAAGATTTGGATCCTCAACAGTTATTCTCCTTAATGCTTCAACTAACTTAGGAAGATCTTTGGGATGTTTTGGTTCTATTGCAATAGTAACAACTGGTTCAGAGACATACTTGATTGATTCAAATGCAGGCACATTTTTGATAGATGAAAATGTCTCTCCTGCAATTGCATGATCTATACCTAGCAATGCCGGTATATTTCCTGCGGGAAGCATATTTACTACTTCACGAGTGTTACCCATGTAGATATTTACCGACTGAACTTTACCCATCCTTTTCCCGTCAATTAGATAAACCTCATCTCCATCCTTTATCGTTCCTGAAAACAGTCTACCGGTTGCTATTCTGCCAGCCTGTGGGTCCACATTAATCGTGGTAACCATCATTAGAATTGGCCCTTTATCATCACATGACACAAGAGACTTTCCAATGTCAGAATCAAGGTCACCTGGCCAAATCTTTGGTATTCTATATCTCTGTGCTACGTGAGGAGGTGGATGATGCTGTACGACCATTCCAAGTACTGCTTCGTGTAATGGAGCCTTTTCCGAAAGTGCCTTTATTAAAGTCGGGTCGTCTGAGTTGTATGCATCATAAACATCCTTAAAACCGACCTCATTCCTCTGGGCGATATTGTAATTAAATCCCCACCTATCCTTTGCCGAACCAAATGCTACACTATTTGCCTGAATACTTACCTTCCATTTTTCTTTAAGCTCCGGTTCAGCGTAGATATCGACTAACTTGTTAAATTCTGCAATAATGTTTGAAAGCCATTTCTGCATTGCTGGCGCATCTAATCTTAGTTCTTTGACAAGTCTATCAATCTTGTTTATATATAGAACTGGTCTCACTCGCTCTTCAAGTGCTTGTCTTGTAACAGTTTCAGTTTGGGTCATGATTCCTTCCACAGAGTCTGAGACCACGACTACTCCATCAATGGCCCTAAGTGCTCTAGTAACTCTTCCTGTAAAATCGATGTGGCCAGGAGTATCAATCATGTTAACGACATATTCCTTGCCCCCCAGTTCATAGTACAAAGTTACATTGGCCCCTCTAATTGTCATCTGTCTATTTTGTTCTAGTTTCATAGAATCAAGTGCGAGTGCCTGACCTGCAACTGAAGGAGAGATAATCCCTGATGCAGCCAATAAACTGTCACTCATCGTAGTCTTTCCATGGTCTACGTGAGCAATTACACCGAAATTACGAATTTGATCCTTATTTCCTATAATTCTCAAGATATCCTGTGTGGACTTGAATTTTGGCATCTTACAAACGACAAAAAATCTATCCAGGATTATTAAATCTTCCTTA
>JAICQW010000076.1 GCA_025937665.1 Nitrososphaeraceae archaeon
GATGGACAAACTACTATTTCTCTAACAGGTAATGGAACAACCTATTCCAAGATAGAAGGTCCAATCGATCCTGAATTCAGATCAAAGCGTCAAGTAAAGGGAACATTTCAAGGAATTAAGGTTTGGGGTCCTGTTGACCCGCCAGGGCAGCTTGGTATCTGGGGAACCGAAGTTACGGTGGATTTCGATATTTGTGTTGCTGACGGTGCATGTATTGAAGCCTGTCCCGTTAATGTTTATGAGTGGCTAGATACTCCAGGACATCCTGCATCAGAGAAAAAGCCCTTCATGATAAGAGAAAAAGATTGCATTTTCTGTATGGCATGTGAAAATGTATGTCCTCCGCAATGCGTAAAAATCTTCCAAAAGGGTCAGTAGCATCAGCAGGATTTACTGTGAACCTATAAATATTTACTCGTACATTTTTACAATAGGTAGTGATAGAAGATAATATCAGAATTCAGCGGCTTCTTGTACTATGTTTTGATGGCAATTGCTTGGATAATGACCATTTACACTTTGAATTTTAATTATTTGAGTTATAAGTCAACTAGGAACTCGCTTATTCATAAGATCACAGGAAAAATAAACCTGTCTGATGAAACTTGCCCACTAGTAACAATTCAGCTGCCAATATATAATGAAAAATACGTGGCTACGCGCCTCATCAATGCTGTTTGCAGTATGGATTATCCCAAGGAGAGAATGGAAATACAGGTGCTTGATGATTCAGACGATGAAACCGCCGGTATCATTGAGGCTATAGTTGACAAATATGAAAAAGATGGATTTACCATTTCAGCTTTTCACAGAGTAAACAGATCAGGGTATAAAGCTGGAGCCCTTAAAGAAGGATTGAAACTTGCGAAAGGGGAATTCATCGCCATATTTGATGCAGATTTTATTCCCCAAAGGGATTTCTTGAAAAAAGCCCTATGTTATTTTGAGGATTCGAAAATTGGACTAGTTCAGGGAAGATGGGGTCACATTAATGAAAAATATTCAATTTTGACAAAGGCCCAAGCTGTATCCTTGGACCTTCATTTCTTTATTGAGCAAAAAGCAAAGAGTCTTTCGCATCTATTTATGAATTTTAATGGAACTGCGGGAATTTGGAGAACCCTATGCATAAAAGATGCAGGTGGCTGGCATACAAGCACCTTGGTAGAAGATCTAGATTTGAGCTTCCGTGCTCAGATGAAAGGTTGGAAGTGCATCTTTGATGAAGACTTGGTTGTAAATGCTGAACTTCCCGTTCAAATGAATGCTGCAAAGCGTCAGCAATTCAGATGGGCGAAAGGTTCGATACAGGTTGCAAAGAAACTCTTGATAATGTTACTTTCACATAGAACACTTCCTATAGATACTAAAATCCAAATATTCATTCAATTAACCAAGCATATCATTAATCCTCTTTTTCTAATACAGTTCCTGATATTCCCTATTCTGCTATTGATGAATTATCAGATTTATGATACTGCATTAGCTCCCGCCCTTGGAATTGTGGCGTATCTTCTATTGGGACCGGTAACATATTTGATAATGATTAGAAAAATATGGCATGAGAATTGGAGATCAAAGGCACTGCAGTACTTGTTCATGATATTTTACGCGAGCGGAATTTCAATAAACAATTCTGTAGCTATATTTGACGCCTTGGTAGGAAAAAGAAATGAATTCCTAAGGACCCCAAAATTTGGAATAATGGAAAAAAATCAAGATTGGCGCAATAATAAGTATGCTTTACCATTTACAAAGACTACGTTATTGGAAATCTTTTTTAGCGCTTATGGTTGCATTACAATTGCGATATCATTGTTATCAGGAAATCCAATATTTATTCCTCTTATAGCATTACAAACAATAGGATTCTTTTATGTAGCTTACCTCAGCATAATCCAATCCAAAAATAATAAGAATGCGGCAAATATGTATTTGAGATCACCGGCTGAAGTAAAGTTACAAGATGTAAGAGCCAATGATACGGCGACTTGACAATATTTATTCCCTGACTTTAATTCCAAGTCAGGACGTAGGATTAGATGACTCCAGCTTCTCTTAATTTGTTGGGTAAATATGTATCAGCCAAATATTTGAATCCATATTTGAAAAATGCATCCAATTCACATTTCTCTTTTCTTCCAAGAAATAGGTCCAATTCTTTCTTCCACCGTTTATCCTGAAGCCATGGTTTTTTCTTCATGTCGTTTGCCCTGTTCATATCCTCCGGAGTAGCTGCAAGTCTGGCTACTTTTGGTATATTATATTCATAAATATCAGAAAACATCATTCCCAACACCTTTGCATTTGGTGTTACCAATCTATCACTATCATAACTTAATGATTCACTTCCGATTTTGTAACGTAAAGCAATTCCTAATCCCCATGGATCAGCATCAGCAAAAATAACAACTGGCTTTTTCCACTTTTCGTTTAACATTTTTACCATCATCCTCGTTGCTCTATCTGGTTCACCTGATCCTGTTAATAAGATCGCATTATATTTTTGAATAAATCCGGATTTTCTTATATTGTTAAGTACTGTGTCCTTCTCCACTACCATCACAAAATCCGCCTTTACCTTTACTATTTCGAGATCTCGTATGTTAGTTGGTATTAGTTGCGATGTAGCCTTGCTCCCTAGGTTGCAATCTATCAGATCTCCACCAACACTTAGTGTTATTGGTCCCGAAATCATCCCTTTTGGTTTGGAAGTTACAGAAAACTCCTCTCGTGGAACATTTGTCAAAAGTTCAATTGCCTTGATTGCATCATCAGAATCATCTTGACCACTCCAAAATTTTTGTTGATTTTTTTCATCGCCAACAGTGCTCAGAGTGGCATAATACATCCCCCTAATGGTACTTTCCATTTCCTCGTCCAGCAATTTTCTTATGGCATTTGCCATGACTAAATATTGTGCAAAAGTTGGTATCTTCTTCGAGCTGTTGGGACCAATTTGGACTGTCTTCTCTCCAATAGTAAGCATTCTCTTCTCATCTGACCAGACAGTATTGTCATATCCTACCTTTGGAATCTCAAGACTTGGCATTATACCCTCAACAAGAATATCATCACCAACATTCTTCATTATTTTCCTGATTTTGTTGGTTATTTCTTGATGTCTTTTATCTTTTAGTGTCATTTTCTTCTATGCCTCACTTTTTCGCATTCTTACGAGAAATATTAATTTTAGGCGCATTGATTTTGTTACTCTGTGTTGATACATTAGATCGAGTGTCAAATTTACTCAACTTATTTTCATTACTGTTACCTTTACTAATGCTGATCTTTTTATTGACCGGTTCAATTCTCTTTTTTTGGTCTGAATTCGGAAGAATTTGTTTAGTAATATTTGATAATTCCCCACTAACATACTTTTCCGCCATGATTTGAAATGCCTTGGAAAGTTTTTTTGTATCAATCTTGATTGATTCTGATATTGCGCTTACAATGAAAGGGATATAGTGTTTATAGAGCCTTAATTTATTCTCGTCTTCCTTTATCTTTAGCTCACGTCTTATCTGGGCACTGACTTTTCTGTAAAGATCCGAGAGACATGATTTCATATATTTTTTGAGATCGCCTTCTGAGGCAATACTCTCCTTTCCTGCAGTCTTATAGGGTATTTTTGTGGAGCATATGTGAAAGAAAATGTGAATTGGTAAATACTCTACGGTCCTATCTGATCTTGTTTCTACATCAGAAAATTGTTCCTTTACTTCTTTCTTTGAAATCCCCATTTTATTTATTCCCACTTCAGAAATCACTTCGCGTGCGACATCAGACCCTTCATCGTACAGTAGAGGGATTTTATTGGCAAATCTATAGAGTTTGAATGAGGGAATATCGCCGCCATAAGCAATTCCACATTCTACTATCGTTGGCCTATTATTCACAACACAAATTCTTGAAGAATATGCGGTCAATGCAGGTTTTAATATCTTGGCTGTTAAATATGTCTGACTTCCTGAATTAGTTGTAACCTTATTTTGAATAATTGCATATTCAGATGTCATTCCGGCGGTTAGAATTTTTTCCCCTATAGGACTCAAATGGTCTGTATTTGGAGACTGAAATTTTGTGTGTTTGCAGATATTTACAACTTTAATCAACTCGTGTTCATCATATTGGTCTGCAGGTTTTGCCGCCAATCCTGCCCTATTTATAATATCTTTGGCCTTGTCATTTGACATTTTTTGGAATGAGTTTGAAAGTATACCCTGTAGAGTTGTTTTTTGATTCATGAAATTAAGAATGGCCTTCTTTAGAGTTTTAAGATCCATATCAGAGGGATGAGGTAGCACTTCCAATGAAGGGCTTGGCATTGTCTCTGTTCTTCTCTTAAAAGTTACCTTACCTTCATCTGTTTCAAAAACAATGATCGCATATGGATTGACAATACTTGTTTGACTAATATAATCATAGATCTTGTTCTTAGTTACAGGAGATAATTTTGCACGCAAAATTGCTTGAACTTTGAAACCAGAATTGCCTTCTATTTGTGATTCATCATTTTTGACAATCTTCTTAAAGAGAGTGATTGGTTTATTTGTCCCTATATCCGTTCTGAGATCAAAGTAGAATTCTGACTCTTCTTCTGACTTGGACCACACTTTCAAAGGATGATCAGTATCTTTTGTTGAAAACGCCGCTATCATCTTCAATCCAACTCCGAAAAGGCCCCTTTGTTGTTTTTCAACGTACTTTCCAGAAGTTAAGAACGAGCAGACAGCAACTGGCACTTTTTCCGAAGGTATCCCAACGCCATTATCCTTACACGATATAGTCCATAAATCATTGAGTGGATCTAGTGGTTTAAGACTTAAATGAATAACCGGAAGTATATGATTTATTTCGCAGGAATCTAATGAATTTTCAATCAACTCTCTTACTGACATATAGAGAATCCGTTCTCCGGTAAAGCCCGCCAAGGCAGAATTATCTACAAAAAATTCAGATTCTGCTTTTTTATTGTAGGATATTTTTGATTTGTGTTTTTGAGGTATTTGTAAGATAGTTTTAGTCTGACGTGTTCCTTTTTCTAAGACTTCAGTCGTAACTTTTGATGTCAATTGACCAACTTTGTACGTTACTAAATTTAACTTTTTATCAAAATCAGACTGTTTAGTATGAAAATGGATGAACCTTCGCTAAAATGAAGAACCGTAAGGAGTTGCCTCATTTTTCAGTTTTGTTATCTTGTGAGAGCTGAATTGTAACAATATCCTGTTTTTACCTTTATGAATCACTATAAAATCGGACCCCGTACCCACTATTTCACCACCAAAAAGATCCTTGATGTTCATTTTTCTAAATTAACTCCTACTACATATTAATATTGAGACACTTTTCCAAGTGAGAGCTGTTTTGTTTAGGTAAAAATAATAATTCCCGCCTTCATTTTAACCTAGTTCATGGATGTCGAAAGCAAAATTGGTCTGGTGCTACGAGAACCTACTGAAGAGGTTGTTGAGTTACAAGAATTAAGAGAAATTTTTAAAATTAATGCCAAGCCTCGTCATTATATTGGTTTAGAAATTTCTGGAAAACTTCATTTGGGAAGCCTAATTTTGACAGGCTATAAGATAAATGACTTCATTGATGCTGGAGTTCAAAGTAATGTATTTCTTGCGGATTGGCATACGTACATAAATAATAAGTTAGACAATGATTGGCAAAAAATAATTCAAGTTTCCAAATACTATGAGGAGGCATTCAAATTTTTCTGTCCTGGCGTAAATATCATTTTAGGCTCAACTTTGTACGATAATTACAATGATTATTGGAAGAATTTCATGATCTTTAGTAAACATATGACATTATCACGAACACTGAGAGCTCTCACCATTATGGGAAGGTCAGAAAAAGAGAAGCTAGATTTCTCCCAATTGATGTATCCTTCAATGCAATCAGCAGATATCAAGGCACTTGATTTGGATATCGTTCATGCAGGAATGGATCAAAGGAAAATCCATATGCTTGTAAGAGAAATTTTCCCAAAGCTGAAATGGAAAGTACCTGTGTCTGTTCATCATCACTTACTCCCCGGGCTCTACGAACCTACAAAATTCTCCGACGACGGTGGCCATGATGAAGATATAAGATTATCAAGTAAAATGAGCAAAACCAATCCATTAGGTGGGATACTTATTCACGATGATGAGAGTACAATCAACAATAAAATAGCAAAGGCTTATTGTCCCATCGGAATATCAGAAAATAATCCCATATTAGAGATCAGCCGGTACGTAATTTTCCACAATTTTTCAGAATTTCAAATTGAAAGGCCAAGT
Organism: Nitrososphaeraceae archaeon; assembly: GCA_025937665.1. GTDB lineage: Archaea > Thermoproteota > Nitrososphaeria > Nitrososphaerales > Nitrososphaeraceae > TA-21. The sequence goes on from JAICQW010000076.1 coordinate 6,297, forward strand.
AAGTATGGTGGAAACATGATGTATTATAACTATATTAACCTTGAAAATGACTATAATCAGAAAAAAATCCACCCCAAAGATCTCAAGGATTCTGTTTCTATTTATCTGAATAAAGTAATTGAACCAATTCGTAGTCACTTTAGTAAATGGAGCATTTTAGATGAGCTTTAGGATCATGATCTAGGTTACAAAGGATTAAATTAATATTAATAAAACCATATTCAGGATATTTTGAATAATACCTGCGACATTATTATCAAAAATGTAAATGCAGTTATTCCCTTTAATGGTATTATTAATACCAATATTCTGATTGAAAATGGAAAGATAAAAGCACTCGAAAAGACTATCGAAAAAGTTAGTGCTGACAGAATTATTAACGCAGATAATAAGTATGTTCTACCAGGTGTAATTGACCCCCATGTCCATTATGGCGTCTATACCCCAATAGATAATGCCGCGATTACTGAATCTAGTTCTGCCGCTACTGGTGGAGTAACAACAATAATTCGCATGATTAGATTGGAAGGAAGTTATAGAAAAATTGTCAAACATCTTGAGGCAAGCAAGAATACCCACATTACCGATTATGCGGTGCACGCCTCAATTTTGGAACCTCAACAAACTAGTGACATGAGTTACCTCAAAAGTATCGGTATTAATTCCTTTAAAATTTATATGAATCTAGGATCCCATCTTAATAGAATTCTTGCAGATCTAGACCCAGGTTCAACTTCACTAAATGAAATGGAGGTAAACATGACAAACTATCTGCTCACCGAGATTATAAAGAATGGGGCATCTTTGAACTCAGTTGTGCTGGTCCACGCAGAAGATCATGAACTATGTTCTAAAAATATAGAAGAAATTCGCAAAAAGAATGAGCATGTCGACTCAAAAATCCTTGAATTATGGTCATCATTAAGACCAGAAGTATCTGAAGTAAAATCAATAAGAAAAATAATGAATATTGCCTTAAATTACAAGCCAAACTTATATTTTGTTCATATTGGTTCGTCAGAAGCTCTGGATGAAATTCTCAAATATAAAAGATTGTACCAAGATCTCAGAATTTGGATTGAAACGTGTCCTCATTATTTAACACACAGTACAGATTTTGATGATATTAAGGGCAAGGTAGTCCCACCTTTGAGACCAAAAGATAATATAGAAAAGTTGTGGCGTGCATTAAGAACTGGATTTGTTGATACTATTGGAACAGATCACGTTGCCAATGATTTGAAGTTGAAAAAAGCCGAAGGGAATTTCTGGAACGCACCATCGGGCTTTTCAGGTCTGGCAACAATGCTTCCCGTAATGTTGAGTGAAGGAGTAAATAAAGAAAAAATCGATCTTCTCAAATTGTCCGAAATATGTAGTGCCAATGTTTCGAGGATCTTTGGATTATTTCCCAAGAAAGGTACTATTATGAAAGGGTCAGATGCTGATTTAACCATAGTTGATATGGCAAAAGAACAAACGGTAACTCCAGATATATTAAACTCTCATTCTGACTATACTATTTACGATGGATGGAAACTCAAGGGATGGCCAGTTATGACAATTGTGAGAGGAAAGGTAGTAATGGAGGATGGGAAAGTGGATCAAGCAAATATTGGTCATGGTAACTTTGTCCAAATTTCTCCAAATTAGCAACTAAGGTCGGCACAGATTTGAACTTGTCTCTACAAATCGTTTAAATTACATTTTGTTTTCATTATCACTAATTCTTGAAGAACATTTTAGAAGTACAAGACGTTAAAAAATATTTCCCAGTTACTAAGAGTATTCTCTCATTTGTGAGTCCTAGAAAAAAGTATTACAAGAAGGCATTAGACGGTGTCAGCCTAAATATTCCAGAAGGACGTGTTTCTGTTTTGGTGGGTGAATCAGGTTCTGGAAAATCTACATTGGCCAGAATAATTCTACGAGCAA
>JAICQW010000316.1 GCA_025937665.1 Nitrososphaeraceae archaeon
ATGTTACTTTAGAGATAATGCAAATAAGCAAGCTCAACTACAATACCGCTTGGTAAACCCATATAGTTAGCGGGTTCGGTGGGATGTAATCCATTTGCGCAATGTAAGATGATTTAGTCTAAGATCTATTCTAATTTGTTTTTAACTCAAGATATAGTTCGTCTGAAATTGAGCTCAAGTTTAATTTAAATAAAGTTTATGGTATACTTAGTAATGGAAAAAAATGCCATTCCATGAGCTCTTCTGCATTGAAAGTAGACTTAACCTACCTTTTTTTACCAAACAACCACCACAATAACAACAACCAAAGCCACCACATGAAAGAATGTTAGAAATCAAATCTTTTAAATGTTTCTTCTCTGCCTCTTCCTCTTCTGTTCATTCTTCTCGTGTTGTTGTTATTGGCCAATATATATGGTTCCATTCTCATAAATGTAATTAGGGGAATATGATGTTTAAGTGCAGTTCTGTTCTGTCTGGGAAGAATCTGATACTGCTTCCATCTTCATAGTATACTTCGGTTGAATTGACAAAACCATAGTCTCACAGCAATTAGAGTTATCAGAATTCTTCTAAAGTTTCTAGGTTCAAGTAAGAAAGAGAGTTAATGGCCTGGTTCAGTAGGATTAGGTATCCGCACCCACATTTAGAAGGATCCTCTTGATTTCTTATTAGCCATTTTTTCTTTTATATCATAGGTTTAATTTTAATTTTGAATAGGACAAAATCCTTTTTATCTAATAAAGACACTGTCTCACATATTCGTTCTACATCATTCATGCAATAGACTAAAAGTTAATTTTATATGTCATTGAACATTCTGCAAAGATGTGCACTATATTGACGGCGAAGGCAGTATTATTGTGCCTAAATCCGTCAGACCTATAATTCATTATAAAGAAACATCATTAAGCAACATGAATGGAGCCAAAAGACTATTACATTATGGTAATTTGCATATCCGAGAATACAATGATTATTATGCCGTGCATAGGGATAAAATAGATCCAAGAAAGATTTCCCTGGGACACCTATCAATAGATGCCCCCGAGCATTTGGCCAGAACCATTTCTGCGGCATTTAGTGGATATAAAGTTGGTCAAGATGTATATCATAGAATCAAAGCAAAAGGGAAGAATCAGAGAACTGCTTTATATGACGCAATATTAGCTGGATGTCTCGCGGGTTCTACAGCAGGCTCGGTTTCTTCTTATATTGTCACGAACACCATTAGAAAAAATAGGAGCGGTTAGAGCAAATGGAGAACCCAGCTCAAGTACCAGAACAAATTTCTATAGAGGAGCATTTTAATAAACAAACTGCAGTTATTAACAAAGAGCAATCAAAAATCCATCTTGCGAGAGTACTGCTTAAATTATTACCAGTAGCATTTAAATTTAGAAGAGACAGACGCAAATGGGTTAAACAAGAAGGAAAAAATATTGATGAGAAAAAATATAGAAAACACGCAGAAAAGGCACTAAAAACTTTCATTGAACTTGGTCCTTCTTATATCAAGTTAGGACAGTGGCTCTCAACACGAGCTGATATTTTGCCACAGCCTTATCTTGATGTATTAGCAAAACTGCAAGATGAAGTTCCTCCAGCCCCATTCTCAGAAGTAAAATCAATGATAGAA
>JAICQW010000133.1 GCA_025937665.1 Nitrososphaeraceae archaeon
AGATCAATATTAGAAAACAAATATTGATTTAGTTTGTATAATACACGATACGAAAATAATCAATAGATATCATTAGATATTTTTTGAAAATTTTCTGGCAATTTTTTTTCGTTGATCCTCATGCTCTTGCATTGCGGTATGCTCCTCAGGAATATCTAGTGGTTCTTCTCCAAATTGCCCACTCGTAGCATCATTTAACGCCTGATCACGTTTGAATGGTTTCTTTTTTTCAGTGCTCAATAATACTAATTAATTATAGGAGGACATTGTATTAATGTATTGTTAAGGCAACTACTGTCCGAGACTAATGCTTACCTCAAGAGCATCTGTAACGTTTTTGGTAAACTCCAAGCTTGTCTCTGTTGTGCGACTAAGATACTTGCCAGAATGCCTAACATAATCTAAATAATTTTTCATCTCATTCTCAAATAATATTACATTGTCGGCAACTATAACTGCTCTCTTTTCTAGTAGACCATACTCTTCAACAAGCTGAAGGTATCTTAGATATTCGTTCTTTGCGGCATCTAGGAAGATCATATTAAATTTGGTTTTAAGGTTTGGAATCACCCTGATCGCATCCCCAATAATTACGTGAATTAAATTGGATAGTCTTGAATTATTAATGTTCTTTCTAGCTATAGTAGCAAGTTTTTCATCCTTTTCCACACTTATAACAATAGGTTCATTGTACTTAGTATCAGTATCTAAATTCCTGTTTCCATACGAACAACTTGATATAGTATTGGCAATCAAGATTGCCGAATATCCATGCAACGTTCCAATTTCTAGTACCTTCTTTGGTTTGTGTTCCTTTAATACACTTTCTACGATTTTTCCTTTAATAGGGCCTATCGAAGGAAGAGAATCCATTCTTGCCGTTTCTTCAATTTCTGAAAGTACCTTCAGTACAGTATTGTCTTCGTTCTGTTTACTTTGACGTCTCAAATTAAATATTATTTCTTACTTTAGTATAAGAAAATTTCGACTCGTTTTCTATCAACATAACCCGTTCTTTATTTAAAACCTGGACGTTAGAATAGGATCCATTTAATTTACATAGCAAACAGTTATTAAAAATAATGTTAATATTTTGTCTATGACTGGACAATCAAATGCGAAATTAACTGACCCTCGTATCAGAGAATTTTTTGAAGGAAAGAATTTTGCCTTTTTATCTTCGTTAATGAAAGACGGCTCTCCACATGTAACACCTACATGGGTTGATGTTGAAGATGATAACATTCTAATCAATACTGCATTAGGTAGAATAAAACAAACGAATATTTCAAGAGATCCTAGAATCGCATTATCAATTATTTATCAGGATAATCAATACGAAATGGTTACCGTCAGAGGTAAGGTGACTGAGCAAATTACGGGGGATGTGGCTGAAAAGCATATTGATAGACTAGCAAGAAAATATCTTAACTTGGACAAATATCCAAGAAGGTCAAAAAACGAACAAAGAGTCATATTAAAGATAAAACCAGAAAAAATATTTCATATGAAATAGTCCTGTTAGCATTAACGTAAATCGTTATTTGTTCCAGACTGAAATCGTTATATTCTATGTTGAATATTTTATATCATGTCTTCAGACGATCAAGAAAAATGTGCTGTGTGCGGAATGACATTCAATAACCAAGAAGAACTGAAAGAACATATGCTAGAATTACATAGAGAATAATCAGAAAATTATTCTCACAAACATGATTTTGCAGAATTAGAAGAATAGGAAAATTTCAATTGATATCGTAATTTAATTTCTAATTTATATTGTAAGTTCGTAGATTGGAGGCGATATTTTTTCTTCCATGGTGCTGAGGAACTGATCTATACAATCATGACTAATTATGGATGGGATAGATACCCTAAGCTCTGACGGCACTAGATAATTAATGTGATTAAAAAGCTGACATCTCTTTCCAATCTCCTTTTCCTCTCGGCACATTTTTATCAGATTTATAAATTGTTTATTATTTTTTAGCAATACAATATTATGATCATACAGATTTATGAGCTTTAATTATCATTATTTTCTAGAATTGTTATATATCAAAAACAGTGGAAATTTTTAGATAATTGTAGACACGAAAAATTTTATTTTTCTCTTTTAAGCCATACTAGTTAAAGATTCATGTTTTACTCTTCCTAGCAACGCAATGGGTTCAATATAAATAGGAATATCCTGTGGTGAAAAAATTAGATATTTTATGCTATAACATTTTTCAAGACTGCCACAAGTTACCTAACTACCATTACAGGACACGAAGAATGATTGACTACACCTTCTGCCACACTTCCCAGTAACAATTTCTTAAATCCAGTTCTACCTCTGGTTCCCAATATAATCAGATCCATTTTTTCTTTATCTGCAAATCCGACTATTTCACCAACTATAGATGACACCGAAACAATTATCTTGTCAGTTACAGGAATCTTGGTGTTTGCGAGTTTACTTCTTATTTCATCAAACCATTTTTGCACGTCTTTCTTTTGAGTGTCCAACACATCCTCTATCGCTTTTGGAGTAGTTACTCCCAATAGATTCGAATAAGCAAACCCCAATTCTGAATACAATACATACAATATTGTTAATTCAGCATCATATTTTTTGACGAGACTAACTGCATATTCGGCAGCTTTCATGGAATTTTCTGAACCATCAATTGTGATTAATATTTTTTTAATACTCAATGACAAACATAAAACTCCTTTAATTGATACTCCTTTAAGGAAAAAAATTGCATTAAGGTAATAGGAAAGCAATACCAATATGAAGATTTTGTTATAAGGCAGTGACTTCTTGATTCTCATACATTTCATACAACATTCTAATAAAATTAAACTTTGAAAAGATAGTTACCAATTAAATGATGTAAAAATAATATGCATTTTTACAGAAGTGGACCAAATCTGATTCTTTCTACTGCTATGAAGACTATCAATGACTCAATTATTTTGTTTATTTAGAATCAAACGGAGGTTTATTGGATCAGACATAAATGTAATGATGTCGTTTATTTATTATGGACTGCGATTTTTGCAGAAAAGAGTCAGAAAAGTACAAATCATTTTTCTCTCCGTCTGGAGCCGATCCACGTGAATATCATATATGCATAAATTGTTTAAAAAGCTGGTTAAATGAAATAAATCAGTGAAATCGCAAATAGCGATTTATCCATATCAAAATTGGATTTATTCTATATAAATTGAGAATCTAATGAAGGGAATAATTCAATAATCTGTTACGGCCAACAATTCTGAACTTGTACTGCTGACCATACAAATTAGTATAGAATTGAGCGTAGCTCTTCGCTGCAGTAAATGTCGTAAAATTGATTCTTAATCCATCAACGGCTGCCTCATTACCATATACATCTTCGATTTCAATGACATAATATTTTGGTAGTTTCTTCAGCTGCTTCATGGTCATGTAAATTATTATCAGGAAAAATGCTACTACAGTGAGAACCATAAGAACGTGTTCAAAACCTTTTACAAATTCTAAAACATTATTTATGACATACTCTTCGATCCATTTTGAGACCAATAATAATAACTTAATAACTATTGTACCAACAAACTCAATCACTTCATCCACCTCCAGGCAGCATCAATCGTCATATAATGATATTCTCTAAGATCCTTTAAAAGAGTATCTATAGTTTCTGAAAAGGGATTTATTGTATTGAATCAATGTCTTCTGTTAGTGTATAGTAATTTTACTATTGAATTTCTACTTGGAGTATCAATCTTACAAAATTTAAACAATTTATGGCTTTTATGGCCATATCATAATCAAAAATGACTTAAAAGAAAAAATTGAGTAGAATGTTGATTTTTAACTCAATATTATTTCTCTATTTCTATTCAGTGCCTTTTAACAGATCTATTGCTTCTACTAATTTGGCGTCAGTAGCATTAATGTGCATATCCAGCTCTGATTGATCAGCTTTGTCTTGGATCAAATCACGCAAGTCCTCTCGCATCATATGTTCAAGATCCTCCATGAAACTATGAGATCCTTTTTCTTCAAGTTCAGCTTCTACATGTTCGAAATTGTCCAGATAAGCCGTATTTGCTAGTTCTTCGGCTCCTGTAAAGTTGCCGTCCTTATATTCAATTGATGTTTGATTGAGAAGATTTCTGGCATTTTCTAAGTAGTTGACAAATTTGTTTGATTCTTCATCGCCCTGAGCTGTCTCGTTTTCTTGTCCAAATGTATACCTTGGATCGGAAAACGATGCTGGCACCAAAATAGCAGCCATTAGTATGGTCCATCGTAGATTGATATTGATTTTTTTCATTTGTTAGGTCCCCCTAATTACATTTTGAGAGCTATTTAAACAATCTTGAGAAAATCGTACTACAACTGAACAATTAACTCAATAAGATATTTGACTTCGAGAATTCTAATACTTTTTATTTCTCAACCGGAAAAAAAGGTATTAAGAAAAATTGAATATAATTAACTCAATCAGTCTAGTTACGAAAACAGCTTTTTCAAATCCAATACACATCATCATAGGATCAATCACTGGTATAGTTTTTTGGGTAGTAACAAACACGTTTGATAATATTTTGTTTTTTTCACCTTTTTTGGCTTTCTATGTACCAAATGACATGTTTGGAATGTTTTTGTTGTCTTGTATTAATTCAGTTTTGGTAGGTATTCTGGTAAACTTTAGTCTTCACATTATGAGGAACTTGAAACTGAAAATAAGTAAATCTGCACTGTCCGGCACAACAATTAGTATAATTTCTAGTACGTGTGTCAGCTGTTCCACTTTCGCATTTACAATTGCTTCAACTTTTGGTGCGCTGGGTTTTGCGGTATCTGATTTTTTAGCAGCTAATCAGACTATATTAAGAGAAATCTCAACCTTTATTTTGTTATTTGCAGTTTGTGCTAATTATCTGAAAATTAGAAACAGTTGTGAATTGCCTTATAGATATCGAATTGACGGTAAGTCCAATAATTAATATTTTATTTATCACGAATAATTAAAGATTGATAAGAATTAAATGCGATGGCCTGTGCCATATTAGATCTTAAATTCCAATTTGACAAAATTACAAAAAGAAATAGGGAGGATTCTAATTTCGGTATAGTCATCATCACTTGTTGTTGTATGTCGTATTAATAGGTAATAACCTATCTATCCAGTCAAGTTACCGGTCATTCCAGTCATGTTACCGGTCATGTTACCGGTCATTCCAGTCATGTTACCGGTCATGTTACCGGTCATTCCAG
>JAICQW010000293.1 GCA_025937665.1 Nitrososphaeraceae archaeon
ACAGCCTTGAGTAATTTCACGAGTGCAGCTGTTACTTCTTATCTAGAACGATACCCAGATCTTAAATTCAGTGAGGTATCTTCAACTAATTTAACTAATAATGCTATTCCAGCGTATAAGCTTGTGGCCAGCATCACGCAAGAGGGTTTAGACTTCATGCAAATTCTTGCGATAAAAGAGGATAAAGTTTACTCTATTTTATATTCTTCAGAAAAGACCAAATATTCTACATATTTGCCGATCATAGAAGAAATGATCGATTCATTCGAAGTGACGTAAGTCTTGTTGCAGTTAATGCAAGCAAAGGGCGTTGCTTCGGTCACTAGAAGAGAGATGAGAGCATACACACATGCCGAGACACAAACAGAGAACTTGTTCTCGCTGTACATGTGTGTTTTATGACCCGCCATATAGCATGACTGACATTAAAATAACCATAGCAACACCTACTTTATAGGATAGAATATGCTAACTCTACAATTACTTAGAGTCAGAACTAGAAATGGAGTAATATTTCCCTTATTTTGCACCAAAGAAGAAGAGATAGAGCTAGCAAAGAAGATTATCCAAGAATTTGAACAAACATGGAATAACAAAGAGAGGAAAGCAGTACTTGAAGACAGAATCGCAGCAATAGAAGAATCGGACGCGGGTAGTGATTACAAACTTGTAAGGGGATTTTATGCCCTCCTAGAAAGGAGATGCACGTTCAAAAGTAAGGATAGCAATAGTGACAATGATGGTGATGGAACCAGCAACACCAGCACCATTTCCATTATTGATCCGCCTCGGATTAGAAAGGCGGTATTTGAAGAGTCATCAAAAAGGGGTTTTGCTCTAACTGAACTAGAGAGAAGGGAAATTGCAGGTTCTGTAGCCTCTAAATTGCATTTGTCTTCTCAGGATGTTGTGTTAAAAGCGATGTGGAGCGATTTGGATGATAACCTAATACTCGATCACTTTGATACAATACACCCTGAAGCTTTGGTTGGATGGTACAATTTGTCGCTTATGCAAACTTTGCTCTTTAACTGTACAAAGCTTGATTTTTACATTTCAGGTGGCTTGAATTGGAAACGTGTGTTAAGGAGTGTAAAGAGGCTTGGCTTGATGTACCATTTACAACAGCCGCAACAGCAACAAGAAAATCGAATAATCTGTTCTCTCGAAGGACCATTGAGCCTCTTTAAATTGACAGATAGATACGGGACATTGCTTGCAAAGTTGCTCCCATCCATAATTTTCTCTTCGGATAAAAAAAGAGGGAGTAGTGGAGGTGAATGGCACCTAGAGGCATGGATCGTAAGGAAAACAATGGAAGGGAGGAAAATATACGAATTTAAGATTTCAAAAAATGAAATTCCGGAACTGATGACAGATCCATATCTCTCTTTTCCTCCTAGTTCCATTACTGAAAAAGAAGTTGCAGGACCATCATCTGGCTACAATAATTATCATAACTTTGATAGTGCAGTCGAAGAAAAGTTTGCTAAGAGGTTTGAGCAGGCTGAAACTGGTTGGAGGCTGACTAGGGAACCTGATCCTCTAGTGCTATCAAATGGGGGCGCCTTCATTCCGGATTTTATATTTGAAAAGTATGACAAGAAGGTCTATCTTGAGATTGTTGGTTTCTGGACAAAAGAGTATCTCGACAGGAAGCTGCAAAAGTTGGCTGATATTTTTGCTTCCACCGATAACAGGAAGAAGAACAATAATAATAATAATAAAGATAAGTCAGATCTTCTATTTATCGCAGTAAATGAAGATTTTGCTTGCTCAAAATCCTCCTTTTCTTCAATAGTGCCAAAAGGGCAGCTGATATTCTACAAAAATGATACAGTTCCGATAAAACCCATTCTTGATTACTTGAAGTCAATAGATAGGGAAATGATTGAGAGAAAAGTCAATGATCCTAATTTGAAAATTGAATTGGATAAGGATGATAATAATAAT
>JAICQW010000300.1 GCA_025937665.1 Nitrososphaeraceae archaeon
GTGTGTACACCTACTAAATCACATCTGTCAGTAGTAAAGGAGGTAATTGGAAATGGTTGTCACGCATTTGTGGAAAAACCTCTTTCATTTTCATCTAGAGAATGTGAAGAAATGACTGACCTGGCCGACAAAGCAAACGTTGTCTTGACATGTGGATACGTTGAAAGATTTAATCCTGCTGTTCAGGATTTGAAGAACATAATTCAGCAGCAGACATATGGCGATCTTTTGATGATGGAATTCCATAGGGAAAACAGAATGCCCTTACATATCAAAGATGTAGGAGTAATTTATGATACATCAGTTCATGATATTGATACTGCAATGTTTCTATTCGGTAAGGGACCGAAAATGGTTTTTGCTAGGGCTGGAAAAAAATTTCACTTGTTTGAGGATTTTGCAACAATAATGCTTGGATTTGAGGATCAGAAGGTTGCGATAATTGCATCAAATTGGGTTACACCAAGGAAGGTTAGAACATTTTCTGCCGTATGCACTGAAGGCACAGTTAACGGGGATTTTATTACTCAAGAGATAAGAATTGATCATGGTGATGCTACCATTATTCCCAGAAGACAGCAGTTTCAGGAACCACTTGTCCTAGAATTACAGAGTTTTGTTGAAGTAATAGATGGTAGGAAGAAGCAACCTGTTGTTACCTCCATAGAAGCCACAAATGTGACAAAAGTAGCTGAGGCAGCACTTCTTTCTAGTGAAACCGGTTCACCAATATATTTAGAATTGAAATGAAATAATAAGATGTGCAAACCTAGAAATCAGCATGAGACGATCGATGCTGGACATCTTGGCATGTCCTATAGACAAATACTACCCATTGGAATTGATTGAAATTGATACTGTCGAAGATAAAACTATTAATGAAAATGTAATAAAGGAAGGAGTTCTTTTTTGCTCTCAGTGTTCAAGGTTTTATCCTATTATTGAAGAAATTCCAGTCATGTTACCAGACGAACTCCGAGATAAAGAAAAGGATATCCAGTTTTTACAAAAGTGGCACGAAAAAATTCCCAGCAAGATCATAAAAAATGGGCATCCTTGGCATTTGTAATTAAACTGTGAGAATTATGAAGTAACATAGATTGAATATAGATATAGTATGAGTTTAAACATATGAGAAGGTATGGAAAAACAAAGTAATAATTTAATAAATTTTATTTCAGAAACTGCAAAATTAGGAAAGAATGTAAAAATTTGGCATTTTAGTTACATTGGTAACAACAGTGAGATAGGAGATAATGTTTCAATAGGATCACTCGTTCATATAGATTATAATGTAAAAATTGGGGATAATACTAGAATTGAAGGATCAGTGTATATTCCACCGCTAACTACGATTGGAAAAAATGTATTCATAGGTCCTTGTGCGGCATTTACAAATGATCCTTATCCAATGAGCCCTAAAATGACTGGAGTAGTGGTAGAAGACGGAGCAATAATTGGAGGTAGGGCCGTATTTAAGGCCGGGGTAACTGTTGGAAAAAATAGTGTAATTGCAATGGGGGCGGTAGTAACAAAGGATGTGCCTCCTAATGTTGTCGTAATGGGCCACCCAGCAACTATAAGATATTCAAGAGAGGAATATGATCTAAAGAAGAAAAAATGGAATTCCTAGTTTTACCACATATGATCAAATCAAAACTCGAACATAGAATTATTCAATATTCATTACTTCGGTCCAACATTCATTACAGAAATCTTCATCGTTTACAATTTTTCGTTGAAGATTTACTTCCTTCTCATCGTATGTTTTGAGACACATAACACAAATAGACATTGTATAATA
>JAICQW010000039.1 GCA_025937665.1 Nitrososphaeraceae archaeon
ATCACCAAGTAAAACCATAGAATCTACTTTGTTTGAAACGACAATATCCCGCAGCTCAGTCTCAATTTCTGTTGTGATGTGATACCAATCAAATGCGATGTCATTATCTTGTGACCAGTATGTCCTGCCCACGTGCAAATCGCTTACTACCAATACTTTGGTTGATTTATTATCGATTATGACGTCAATCAATAAAGCTGGTTTGTTTTCAACTATATTGATTTGACTCATAATCTTACGATATGATATTGTGCATATTAAAAACATTGGATTCCTTTGATGAAAAGACTATATTTCCTAAATCACTATTTGATAAAAGAAAGAATTCGAAATAGTTATTATCGAATAAATAGATACCATAAGAGTGAAGACTCGTAAGTTAGTGAACATATTATGAATTTTAATTTGCTAGTAACAACGTTCAGAAATAGAGAAGATGATGCCTTTGATGAAATATTGCAACTTTTAGAGGTAATAGGTGATAAGGACCCATCGATTGAGGTTTCGTCTGTTTCGGGGATCATTCTAGTCGATACCAGTCTTGATCCCTTTCAATTTGTGGAAGAATGTAAAGAAATGGTCAGAGAGGAGCCTTGGAAATTTAGATATGTTTTAAGAATCATACCACTTGAAATGAATTGTAAAGCAGAAGTAACCGAGATTCATGATATTGTCAATCAACTCTGTAGAAAAATTGATGCGCAGGAGACGTATAGAGTACTGATAGAAAAAAGACATTCAAGATTGCATTCTAATGAAATCATTTCTACCGTTACAAGCAAATTGAAAATGAAAGTAAATTTGGATAATCCAAATTGGATAATCCTCATTCAAATAGTAAAAATGGTTGCCGGTATATCGATTCTTAGACCAAACCAAATATTTAGCTCGGTAAAAGAAAAAATATCCTCATAGTATCAAATATTACAGAGCCAATACAAATAAAAAAAATTATTGATACTTGAAAATGTATATGCACGAACATGTTTACTCCCCGGATAGCTGAATCTTAGGAACAATTTGTTTTAGAATTTTGGTCTTCGCTGCCATTGAATATTTAGCTTTTGAACTTTTCTTGTTAAATTCAGATGTGTCGATTCATAGTGATATATAATTAATGAATCGATTAACAAATACTCTACGTCCAGAAACTGGGGGGGTCAGTGCTCCTTTTTTCATCATCTGCTAGCACGAGTCCCTCCCGCCAGTCACTCAAAATAACGATCATATTTTGTCAATAATGGAAACCGGTATTGATATTTTGCTTCCCGCTACACTAACAATTTCGCTCCATACTACATCCTTGACACTATCCATGCCTTTAATTTCCTCCAGAAGGTCAAACAATATTGCATTATCTTTTACAATTGTTTCTACTCTTAGGTCAATGGTATGCTCCCCTATACTTTTGCCGACGTAAGTGACATGATCAAAACCCATTAGTTTATTGGCAACTGCATTCACCATCCCGTTTCTTATCGAAATAAAAAAATCAATTCGCCTCTATCCAAATTTTTCAATATCCAGCACATATTGCACTTTCAAAAACTACCTTCTAATCGCTTGCGTCTTCGTCTAACTGTAGTAACAGGAATTCCTAATTTTGTAGATATACTTTTAGTAGTCTTTTGACCATTAGAGCTAGCAAAATTTTTAGTATTTTTCTGTCAATTTGCGATATTCCTATATCAGGCTTATCTGACTTTGCACCCATTTTTCCTTCGATTCATTTCGAGAATTAACTATATTTTATTTTAGAATTTTGAAAGATACAAGCTGGTTCAGATTGATAATTTAATATTCAAAAAATAGTTGGTTTTGAGCTATTTGGACATAACTAGACCCTTATTGAGAAACTAGGACGGCCTTTTCGGTTAGAATTTTCAAAAATTCCGTTTTGCTATAATTGCCACGCCTAAACCCCATTTTATTGCACATGTAGCTAATCTTATCTGTTGTCGCATTCAATAAAGAGAGATTTTGTATGACAAACACTTTCCTCAAATATTTTATAGAATCTGCCATCAATCGCTTATTTTCAGAAAGTAAAACGAAACAACCTGAACAATTATTTTTTATGCCTCCGATGTCAATTGCCTTATCAACCTGATTACTGCAAATTAGTCTCAATAAAACCTCCATTTCAAACCTCCTTGCGATATTCATTTTTCTACTATTTGATTCTAAAACTATCTGAATTATCTCAAAAATGTGGTCTATTCCAAATACAAATTTTGGGTTAATACCTTGAATCATAATATCTGGAAACATCTTTCTAAATGATTCTATAGTGTTTCTTATATCAGTAACATGTAAGGTATCGGTGCTGGTTATTGCCACATAAACTGAATCTATTTTATATAGTGGAACGCTACTAATTGTAATGATTTTTTCTTTCATTCCATTTTCAGATATTTTATTGATGCCCCTAACCGCCGTGAACTAGGTTTGCAATAGTTACGATATCGCCAGATTTAATTTTTTTACCATTCCTGGATATTGATAAATCTACACCATTAATCAAAATTAGGAGATTTTCTGTATCAATATGTTTAGAATTAGACATGTTCCGATATAGTATAGAATAGATATTTGATAGCACAATCTCCTTTTCATGAACAATAATACTCTCTTTTCCACAATACTTCTTTATAGAACCCAGTAGCTTTAATGTTATCAATTTCTCGCCAAAAAATTTATTTTACTCTTCATCGACGTCTTGTTCAATTTTCTTATTTTGTTCTTTTGTTTGTTTATTGATATATGAGGCAATATATCCGGCTATCTGGTTACGTAGTTCTTTTGACCTGACCTTTGCAATATCATCGATTGTTTTTTTATTTTGTTGAAAATCAATATTAAATTTATCTGGATATCGATTTAAGAGCTCCGTTGAAAGTCTTTTAACTCTATTCAATATCTGACTCTACTCATATAGGCTATTTTATACCTTCCCTATTAAAGAAACCAAATTCCTTCTCTAATCAAAGAATAAAATGGAATTCTCTTCAAGTTTGTCTGCTGTATCTTTAGGGGACATGCAAAAAATATCTGACATGCTTCTTATTACACTCATTAATGTTGATGTTGGAAGTGTAATAATATTTTTGAAACATGAGGGATATCTTACTGGTCCGTCGGTTTCAATTAATATTTTTCCTACATCTGTCAACTTTAGTAGTGCTTGCTTTTTCTTTGAATAAACTAGCGAAGGCCCGTAGGAAACATGCAACCCCATCCCAAGAGATCTTTCTAGTTGTTGTGGAGAACCATCAAACCAATGAAGACATACTTTTTTCAGATTATATGTGGATAAAAGATTTAGAACTTTATCAAGTGACTGCCTAGAATGTATTGAAACTGGCCTATCATACGTTTCTGCAAGGGTTAACATCTTGTTGAAAACTAGGTCTTGCAAGATATCGGTATTTCTAGCCTTATCGTAATAAATCGGATCAAGACCAATTTCACCGATCCCATCAATACTATTGATGTTGGAAGCTACCATCTCTTCAAACAGTGAGATGTCTTCATTTGCATGTTGCGGATGTATTCCCACAAAATTATATACAGTTTTATTAACATCTTTGTCCCCAAAAAGTCTTAGTGCCTTTGAGGAAGTGGCAGAGTCGACTGTTACTGAACATACCTTTATTCGCATTCCTTTTAAAGTTGCAAGAATTGACGGCAAATAACTGTCATACTCAGCATCAGTAAGGTGAATGTGAGAATCATATAAGACGGGATTCAATTTCGAAGAATACTCTCTCAAACAGCAATGAAGAATCTAGGACGTAACGAGTTCTATTCTTCTTTTGTCCTTTGTTAACCAGCTTACTCTCACCAATCCAAAAATTTCCAAATCAAGTAACGTTTTGTTCAAATCAGCCACGGTTATTTGTACTCCGTCTTTTTCCAAATTGTTTAGGAGTTCATTATCCGACAAGTTGCCCACTTCCTTAATTTTTTCTAATACAATATTTCTTATCGGATATTTCAAATGTCATCACCAATTTCAGAATGTATGAATTTAATTATTTGATTTAATTACATATTATAAATACTCTTCTAACATCACGGTTCCGCATTATTCGTGATAATTAATATGATACCGACAAGTGGGATTATATTGTAGTCAAGATTTCATCAGGATTTTTTAGATAATCGAATCGCAAATTCTTTCAGCCATCGTAACGAAAAGTTAAGCGAGCATTCCCGTTAACTAAAGTAGGACGCTATTTGTTGGCGAATTCTAAGTTCCATGGGCCTAAGTAGAGATATGAGGAACAATAATGAAAAAATAATCATCTGAGGATACCATTGGCGTTTGATTTAATTGTCTAACGACTTTAAAGTAAACACAAATCTAGATCCCTCAAATTCTGTTACCCCTTGTCTCTCCCAGTTCACTTCGTAACTATGAGTGACCTGTTTGCCTATTATCCTGATTTTTCTAGGAAGTTTAGAAAAAAGACTTTCTACTTTTTCTAGATTTTTTGTCATCAAGACTGATCTTCGCCTCTTCATTAGATATTTGACTGCTACGTTCCTGTGGAGGTGTCCTAACTCCTGAATTTTTTCAGTTCCATTATCTATAATGAATTCACGCTTTGTCAATGCAAATATTACATCCAATTTAGTTAAAAAAAGTCGTTGTCAATTCTATTAGAACAAGTTAGGTTAAATTTATCATACGTTATACCATAGTAAAAATCTAACATCTTGTAAATTTTAGTACATATAGTAGCTTTCTAGATATACAAGAAAGATTTATTACTTTTATAGGGTATATAAATAATATGTATTCTCAAGCATTTTCTGTACCACATGCTGTGAGACAGGTTATTGGCTCTAATACGTTATTTTTTCAGGCTCTAAGCACAGGTATAGCAAACTATACAGCATTGGCACAAAAAATCAAACCTGAGGTAGAGAAGCTGACAAAATCTGAAGTAAATATTAATACGCTTGTAGTAGCGATAAAAAGATTCGCAGATTCTCTAGAGGATAATAATTATGAAGTTCATCCAATTCTTGATGGAGTCAGGATGACTCTAACAGGAAGCATCATAGATATTGATTTCCAAGAAAGTGATGATACCTATCAAGTCCTAGATGAAATATTTGAATTAGGCGGGGGATACAATATGTTCAGGACGAACAAGCAATTCCGGATCTTTGCCGAAGACATAGATGAGATTCGGAGCATGTTCAAATCATCTCCAAAAGGTGTTCCGGGCGAAATTAAGGATGGACTCTCAAAAATTACAATTACAGTTCAGTCGAAGGAAAATACTTATGAAGTTTTGTCAATGGTTCTCTCCATATTACACAACAATCGTATTCCTTTGTATAATGCCTTTTTTACTCAAAATGAAATAGTTTTGATTCTGGGTATGGATGACGCTGCCAAGGCGTACGAGGTCGTCAGAGAAAAACTATACAGCCATGATTGATAATATCTTTTATCGTTAGTCTAATTCTAAAAAAATGAAAAATTAGTAACGGGTACTATCTGTAGTATTGAACGGAGACTTTTTCTCCGGGTTTGCCTTCTCTTTGGGCTTTAATCTTTTTCACACCCTCTTCGATATGTCTCATCATTACATGAGCTTCTGATGCGTGTCTTGCTGCTTCCTCAGGTGTAGGATACTTTGCAAGGTATTCATGTAATACCAAGGAAACGGCAGTATTGATAACAGAACTGGTGTCAGCGCCACTGAATCCATCAGTCATTTCAGCTATTCTTGTTAGGTCAACATCCGAACCAAGCGGTTTGTCCTTACTGTGAATTTCCAATATTTTTTGCCTTGCGGATTTATCCGGTAATGGAACTAACAAGATTTTGTCAAATCTTCCTGGTCTTAACAAGGCTGTATCAATAATATCTGCTCTATTGGTTGCAGCTAATACTACCACACCTGAAAGCGATTGGATACCATCCAGTTCCGTAAGCAATTGGGAGACTACTCTTTCTGTAACCATACTGTCTCCACCCATTCCTCTAACTGGAGCTATTGAATCTATTTCATCAAAGAATACAACACATGGAGCTGCCTGTCTTGCCCTTCTAAAGATCTCTCTAATACCTCTTTCAGATTCACCTACCCACTTGCTAAGCAATTCTGGACCTCTTACGCTGATAAAGTTGGCTTCGGATTCGGTTGCGACAGCTTTTGCCAGTAGTGTTTTGCCAGTTCCGGATAAGCCATGCAACAACAATCCCTTTGGCATAGCATGTCCAAGCTTTGTGTAAAGATCGGGGAATCTTAATGGCCATTCTACAGCTTCCTGTAATTCACGCTTAATATCTTCTAACCCACCTATGGAAGACCATGGAACATCTGGCGATTCCAGGTAAACCTCCCTCATTGCGGAAGGAGTAACCTCTTTTACTGCATTATCAAAATCGGCTCTAGTAACTATAAGTTTATTCAAAACTTCAGGTGATAATTTCTCATCTTCTAGATTTAACTCAGGAAGTAATCTTCTAAGGCATTTCATGGCTGCTTCCTTACAGAGATATTCCAAATCAGCGCCTACGAAGCCATGCGTTACTGCAGCTATTCTATCCTGTTCTACGTCAGTATCTAGAGGCATATTTCTTGTGTGAATTTGTAGTATTTCCAATCTTCCGCGTTTATCTGGTACTTTTATTTCAATTTCTCTGTCAAATCTTCCTGGTCTTCTCAGGGCTGGATCTATTGCATTTGGACGGTTTGTCGCTGCAATGACAATAACCTTACCTCTTGCTTCAAGTCCATCCATTAGTGATAATAATTGAGAAACAACTCTCCTTTCAACCTCACCGGTAACTTCTTCTCTTTTTGGAGCGATTGAATCTATTTCGTCAATAAATATGATAGAAGGTGCCTTTTCTTTGGCTTCTTTGAAAATTTCTCTTAATCGTGCCTCAGACTCTCCATAAAATTTACTCATAATCTCGGGGCCAGAAATACTGATAAAATGAGCATTACTCTCGTTGGCAACTGCTTTAGCAAGTAGAGTTTTACCGGTTCCTGGAGGTCCATATAGTAACACACCTTTTGGTGCCTCGATACCTAATTTCTCAAAGATTTCAGGATGCCTCAATGGCAGCTCTATCATTTCTCTGACTTTTTGGATCTCTTCCTTTAGACCGCCAATATCTTCGTAGGTAACTTGAGGAACTCCTCTAAGCGTTTCACCTTTCTCTGCAATATGGAATATGGTTTTCTGAGTTACCAGTACTGCATCTGATGCTGGAGTTACCCCTATTACTTGAAAAGTAAGTCTACCGCCAAAATAAGGAACCATGACATTGTCTCCTTTGATTAATGGTACACTTTCCAATGCATCGGCAAGGTAACGTTCATCAATTGGTGGAATTGCTTCTAGCGGTGCAACAATTACCTTTTCTGCAGGAACAGCTTTAATTTTTTTTACAATGACTGTGTCTCCGATGGCAACACCAGCGTTATTTCGCACAAGCCCATCCACTCTTACGATTCCTTTACCTTCATCAGATGGATAAAGTGGTAGACATTTTGCTACAGTTCTTCTTTTTCCTCGAATTTCTATAACGTCGCCCGTAGATGCAGTCAAAGAGTCCATTGAATCATAATCGATTCTAGCCACTCCACGACCTACGTCTCGAGTATATGCTTCGAGAACCTTCAGCGAGAGAGTGTTTTGACTCACGATATCAAGTACTATCGTGCCTATCTTTATACCTTTGTCGAGGATTACTCTTCAAAAATCTTCTCTAGTAAAACATCAGAAAAAATAAGGTATCCTAGTACTATGTTAAACAGAAAATTATTTCACTTCATGATCCCCAGAGTAAAAGAAACGAATTGAACCAGGTTCTCTTTAATTTGCGTATCCCAATCTACCGCATACCAAAAGATTCAAATCTTGATGATATTCCCTATTTGATTGGACTGTTTTGGGTAAAAGAACATTAGTACGTAGAAGGGGAAGAGGAGGCAAACAGTTTCAGGCCATAAAAACAGGAAAAATTGTGCCTGCTAAATATCCGAATTTACAATCATCCGAACAAAAAGTTGGTTCCATAGTTGACATTGTTCATGAACGAGGGAGAGATGCACCATTAGCCAAAGTTGAATTTGATAAAGAAATTAGCTATATGCCCGCCCCTGATGGTTTGGAAGTAGGAGGAAAAATTCAAATTGGAAACGATGTTGAATTCAAACCAAACAATATTTTACCACTAGAATCTATTCCTGACGGCACCCTTATTTGTAATCTGGAAAAGAACATTGGTGATGGAGGAAAACTTGTCAAATCTGCTGGATCGTCAGCTATAGTTTTTTCTCATACTTCTCAAGGTGTGTCTATAAAGTTACCCTCGGGGAAATTTACAACATTAAACCCGAGATGCAAGGCAATGATTGGAGTTATTTCTGGCGCCGGAAGAAAAGAAAAGCCATTCCTAAAAGCTGGAAACAAGCAAAAATACATGACTGCCCATGGCAAATTATATCCAAAGGTAAGAGGTATAGCACAAGCTGCTGTTTACCATCCACACGGCGGTGGAAGACATCAACATGTAGGTCGTCAATCATCAGTGGGTAGAACAACTCCTCCAGGTAGGAAAGTAGGTAACATCGCACCACGAAAGACTGGCAGAGCCAGAGTAAAACAAAAGAAGGAATAATCATTTCTTTCCAAAAACATTTTTGTAACGTTATTCATATTCTTAAAACTAATTAGTTAGGAACATGACTTTAAAATTCGGAAAGATAATTTCGTTAATGCAAAGTACTCTACGCAATAACAATCTCGTCAGAGCCACTGCATTGAAAAACTTGCAGACTCAAGAAGATGGGGATCCATATAAAATATTGATAGGAACTATATTGTCGGCTCGTACCAGAGATGAAACTACCACAAATGTAATTAAAAAGCTCTTTTCCAAATTCAAGAATCCCGAGGAGTTATCGAGAGCAAATTTGAAGGAAATAAAAGAATTGATTCAGAAAATAGGCTTCTATAATGTAAAGGCAGCCAGAATAAAGGAGGTATCAAAGATATTAGTGGAGAAATACAATAGCAAGGTTCCTCCCAATCTAGAAGATCTCCTTTCATTCCCAGGTGTAGGAAGAAAAACTGCAAATTGTGTACTGGTATACGGGTTTAGAAAACCAGCAATTCCAGTGGACGTTCATGTGCATAGAATTTCCAATAGAATTGGGATTGTTAATACCAAGAAACCGGAGGAGACTGAAATAGTCCTTCAAAAATCAATAGATAGAAAGCATTGGATTGCAGTAAACGAAACCTTTGTTGTTTTTGGTCAAAACATTTGCTTGCCAATTAAACCAAAATGTAATGTCTGTCGCTTAACAAAACTATGCAAATACTACGAAACTAATAACTAATCCCGTTTTTTTCTGATAAGCAAAACAAGTATTATTAGTCCAATAGCTATGATGGTTATTAATGGTACGAAATATAGTGGAGATTCCGCAGGATTACCAAATATGATATCGAATGAAATAGCACCAGCGTTTGAATTGTCTGGACTAGTTAATTCGTCTTTACCAAATATTGATACAGAACCAACAACAAAATCATCTACTGATAACTTGTCAATTATTATTCTCTTGCCATTTGTTATGGTTAGACCCTGGTTGTTTGCATGCGCTACAAAAACGGGTTGATCCCTAGACCAACCGTCCTGATCACGCTCGTATACTTTGATATATCCCGATTCGTTTGTATTGATGGCTGCCCAGAATTTTCCAGTTTTTTCACTAAACATCGCTAGTTCTATGAATTTCTCGCTCGGCGCGGGCTCTTGGATCTTTATTACACTCTTTGCATCGGCGCTATCTAGATAGGACAGGTTGTTTTGAATTGTAAATTGCCAGTTTGTTGGTATAGGTTGAGAAAATTGATAGACCACAGGTTGTCTTCGAAAAGTATTGGATGCATTGTAATCAACATCAAATCTTTCTGAATTTTTTGTTTTGATTACATCGTGAACAACACTCTGCGCATTGATTGTAAATGTGGGGTATACTATCAACAATACCGCGAAAATTAACCAAACTTTCGGTGTTCCAATCAATCCTAATCAACTACAAATGGTTTTTCTGATCTAAGAATTAAATCAGAAATTTCTGGACGCATTAAATGCTTTTCTGGTACTTTACCTGAATTTACCATTTTTCGAATCATAGTGCCACTCAGCTCCTCTTTTGATTCTGCACCATGTGGACAAGTCTTTTCGTTAGCATACGACATACATGTTTTGCAAAAATAAAATGATGGAAAGACAACTGGCTTAATTTCCAGATCAGGATATTCTTTGAATATTTCTTGAGCTGCGAATGGTTGATAATACTCGCCCACACCAGCATGATCCCTGCCTACTATGAAGTGTGTGCATCCGAAATTCTTCCGCATGATAGCGTGGTGAATAGCTTCACGTGGACCTGCATACCTCATCAATGTATGGATTGTTGAAAACAATACTCTATTTTTGGGAAAATAATTCATGATTAATGACTCATACGCATCTATTATCAAACTATCAGTAAAATCGCCTATCTTTTTTTTGCCAATTAACGGATTGACAAACAAACCATCGTACATGTTCAAAGCGGCCTTTTGTAACATTTCATGGGCAACATGCGGCACATTCCTTGTTTGAAAACCCACCACAGTCTTCCAGCCTCTCTTGACAATTTCTGCACGAGTTTCTGTTGGATACATCCTAAACTTTTGGATCTTATCATGTTCCTTCATTTGAAAAACTTCCATTTTTCCGCCCACTAGGAATTCATGCATTTTAGAGAGCCTGTTTACACCGGGATGGTTAACATCGTTGGTACCATACACTGCAGTTGCAATATCGTCCTTGTTGTAAGCATAGATTTCGTCAACGTGAAGTATAGCAAATTCTTGGCCATCTGAACAAAGAACAATATCGCCTAGATCCTTCATATGCTGGGCGACTTCTTTTTTCGTATCAACAATGATAGGAATGGTCCAGGGAATACCGTTACTCAATCGTCCTTCGTTAAGCACGTTTAGAAAATCTTCTTGAGTCAAGAAGCCTTCAAGGGGACTAAAAACCCCTGTGGCTATATTTTCAGCATCTGTTCTAATATCTGGAGATACTTCGAATGATTTCAAATCATCATGATTTCTTTTAGTTTGTTTATTGATTAATTTACCACCGTGTGGTAAAATTAGATTAGTTGACAATAGTATCTATTTACCTTCTTTCCAGTGCAAACCACATTCCTTATGGGCATCATTTTCCCACCACCACCTTCCAGCCCGAGGGTCCTCACCATCCTTAATAGCCCTAGTGCAGGGTTCACAGCCAATGCTTGGATAACCTTTATCGTGTAATTCATTATACGGGATTTTATTTTCGTGGATATGCTTCCATATTTCATCATTAGTCCAATCGGCCAACGGATTCAATTTAAGAATGTTATTGTTCAAGGAGTCAACTTCAACCTTCAATATATTATTCCTAGTCATGGTTTGTTCCCGACGTAAACCTGTAATCCAGCAATCGAATTGTTTAAGTGCTCTTTTCAACGGTTCAATCTTTCTAAGGTTGCAACAAAGCTTCCTATTTTCTATGCTTTCATACATTAGATTCATTCCCTTGCTTGCGACCATCTTTTCAATATCACTAGCGTTCGGAAAATATACATCTACAATAATGTCATATTTTTTTCTAATTTTATCAATAAGATCATATGTTTCCTGGTTAAGTCTACCAGTGTCCAATGTAAATACTCTAGTAAGATTTCTATTGATTTTGCACATCATGTCAATCAATACAACGTCTTCAGCTCCAAAGCTTGAAGCGAGCACCATTTTATCTCCAAATCTCTCAAATCCCCATTTTAGTATCTCAGGGGCAGATTTAGATTCCATCTCCTCAATGTTTTCTATTTCGCTTAATAACGAATCATGTGCCTTTTTTTTATCATGATTTATCTGCATTATTTGTAATCTGAGAATTTTAGGCTTATAATTATTATTCTTTTTATCAGACTACTTAAATATAGTTGAGGAGTTTTATCCATTAGGAAGATTCATTATTAGTGTTGTATATGAGTGGTGTGTGGGGGCTTTAGTTTTTGACTCATGATTTTTGGCAAAATATATTCAAATATCAGAATTTAGGCTTTGATCCAATCGGTTGGATATCAAATTGCTCTAACGAAGTTGATTTTTTTTCCCTTGAGAAATCTTTTGAAAAGATAAAACATAATTCTTGGGGCGATCTGTCGTGGTTTGATTCATTCCACTATAGTGGAAAGAGTCCCGATATAACCCGCAGGATATACAATATTAACGAATCAATTTCTGAGGATTTGAAAAACAAGAAAATTATTTCGCTAATGAGGATTCACAATGAAGTAGCAGAAGATGAACAAAGTCTGTCCCACCTACTTGACAATTTCTATGGTAA
>JAICQW010000287.1 GCA_025937665.1 Nitrososphaeraceae archaeon
AGGATTCTAATTTCAGTATAGTCATCATCACATGTTGTTGTATGTCGATCTATCCAGTTGTGTTACCGGTCATTCCGGTCATGTTACCGGTCAGGTTACCGGTCATTCCGGTCATGTTATCGCCCATTCCAGTCATGTTACCAGTCTTTCCGGTCATGTTTTCAGCAAACACAACAGTACCAATTGCTGGTACTAGTAACATTCCTAGAGCCAATGTGATTGCTAATGACAAAACAAAAAATGTAGTCATTCTCATATGAAAGAATTCTACTTTATTTAAATTTTTCTTGAATTTCATGGAATAGAAAAACTTCGTAATCTAACAATATATCCAATAAATTCTTGATGAATTGCATCTTTTTATTCGATTTATATAATTCTAGACGGGACTGAACTAATCAAATAGCAAGCCGAAATAAGATATTACTAAATTATAGCAATAAAGTTTTTGATATTTTTAATCACAGTGATTAATTGTTTGAAAAATTGTTAATACTGAGATTGTGAGATTATCACTCTCAAATTTTTGAATCAGAGCTCTGGCGTAAACTTATTGATTTATAAATTGAAGAACAGACATGTATGACTAAAATAAGTTCAATTTTTAGCTACGGCTTGTTGCCAATTAGAATTATGGTGGGTATTGTATTTATCGCCCACGGTATACCATAATTCTATGATACATTAGGTGGATATGGTTTTTTTCAATCAATTAATTTGCCGCCAGAACTATTCATTCCAATTGCCCTCCTTGAGGTGATAGGTGGTTTAGCTATCTTATTTGGAATACTGACAAGAATTTGCTTCGGCATTGTTTATTATTGAAATGTTTGGTGCAATTGTAACTGCAAAATTATCTAAAGAATTTGTAGGCGGATATGAATTTGAACTACTTTTGATATCTATTTGTCTTACATTATTAATTCTTGGTCCTGGAAAAATATCGATCGAAAATTATCTGTTAAAAAGAGAAATTTTCCCTAAAGGGAAACAGCTGTATCAAAAAAACTACAGAAATTAGATAGATGTTTATGAGATTCATGTAGATTTTATAACTTATCTTTTTATGGGTAAATCAACATCGGAAAAAGCTAATGTATGGAAAAAGCAACTATATAAGAATTAGATGTTACTATTTGAGAATGAAAATTGTGATGTATGAGTCAGGATAAGGATAAACCCCACTTTTCACGTACCTTTTCTTCGACTTTTGAAAAAACAAATCTATCAAATATCAAACCAACAGCAAATATTACAATCATTGTTGCAATTATCTGACTCATATTGGAAAACTCTCTCCCTATTGCCAGAATATAACCCAACCCTACGCCAGTAGTTATTAGCATTTCTGCACCTACTAATGCGTGCCAAGCAAAGGACCAAGTTTGTCTTAGACCCATTATTAAAGAAGGTGCCGAAGCAGGAATCATGACATGTCTAAATAATAGGAAACCGGCAGCTCCCATATTACGTGCAGCATGTAGATATATTGGCGGAATATTTCTAATTCCACCATAAGTTGAATTCATTACTGAGAATACCGAATTCATCACAATGACGAAAAGTATTCCAAAATCATTAAATCCTATCAAGAGAATCGCAAAAGGTACCCACGCTATACTTGGGAAAGATTGAAGTCCCAAAGCAAATGAACTCATTGTTTTTCCAAATTGCCTGAATCTAACCATAACGAGTCCAATGGATCCACCAATTACTACAGAGATTACAAATCCAATGAATAATCGCCATAGTGTAATTGCAATACCCTCGATCAACGTATTTTCAGAGACCAGGTCAACAAATGATTCTGCAACCATTGCAGGAGAAGGAAGGGATACGCGTGGCCAGATTTCCAGTGAAAATACAATTTGCCAGATAACTAGAAAAATAACTAGAAATGAAATTATACTTAAAACATCCTTCAAGTTAAAGTTGATTTCTTTTCTTGAATTTGAGGTAGTATCCATTTCAGAAAACCTTTTGACTGATTGCTCCCTTTAGAGAAATTCTATTCATAATAAAATTCAAGTGATTGGGTCACCATTCCACACAGATTTTAATTCTTTTTGTCATGATGGAAATATAAATG
>JAICQW010000227.1 GCA_025937665.1 Nitrososphaeraceae archaeon
AGGAGATCTTGGACCGATGATGGCCGATCTGATAGCATACTATTACACTACACTAATTGAGTCATTAAGGTTTTTTCAGGGTGATGAAGGAGTCATTAGAGATTTATTTAGAGTTCAAATAGATAAAAGGAATATATTAAGCCTACTCAAGGGAAAGGATTCTGATTTAGATCGCGAATTAATTAATAAACACCTTATCAAAGGAGGAAATATTTCTAGAGATGAATTATTTGATATATTTGGATCAAAGAGTATCGAAGAGTTGGTTGGGCAAGTACAAAAGCATTACAATTTAAGTGACCTCCTTAAGGAAACTTATATTAAAACCCATAGTCTGATTGATTTTGAAATAGCTTTTGATAAATTCATCAGTAAATCGTATTTAAAAAGATTAAAAAATATTCCACTTTCTCTGGGATCCATCTTTCACTTTATTATCACTGCAGAATATGAATGGGATAACATAAAGAGAATAGCTTATGGAAAGCGTTATGACTTTTCATTAGAGCGCATCACATCTATGTTGGTTTTGGAGACAGAATAATAGAATGTCCTCTAAACAACAACAACAAACAGAATCAAAGGGTAGAATAGCCATTATAGGAGAGCGTGAACTTGTAATTGGTTATCGACTTTTAGGAGTAGATGATACGTTCATAGTTAAGGGAGGAGATGAATCCTTTAAAACAATGGAAAATCTTTTCTTTTCGCATAAATATTCGATGATTATTGCAAGCCAATTCGTTCGGGATTATCTCCCATCACTATTTAGGAAAAAAGTTGAAGCATCAATAGAACCATTAGTTTTATTTATGCCTTTATTGAAGGGAAACATACAGGAAGAATCAATATCCTCCTTAGCTAGACGAGTACTGGGAATAAATATTAAATATTAAAAAGGATGGTTTTGGAGTAAGATAGAATATGTCAACACCCATTGTTTCTCGTATATCCGGTCCCGTTGTTGTAGCAACGGATATCGAACAAGCTCAAATGTACGATGTTGTACGTATAGGAGAACTAGGTCTCCTAGGGGAAATTATCCGTCTTGAGGGTAACAAAGCTACTATCCAGGTTTATGAGGATACAACTGGGCTTAGACCCGGAGAGAAGATAGTTAATACTAGAAGACCACTTTCAATACAACTCGGGCCTGGATTACTGACATCCATTTATGACGGTATTCAGCGTCCATTAGATATATTACGACAAGAGAGTGGGGACTTTATTAGTAGGGGAAAAATTATCCCTGCATTAGATCAACACAAGAAATGGAAATTTGTTCCGATCAAGAAAAAGGGGGAGAGTGTTTCGCAAGGTGAAATAATTGGCGAAGTACAAGAAACTCCATTAATTAGACACAAAATAGTTGTCCCATTTGGCACTCATGGTCAATTGTCTGAAATAACAGAAGGAAATTATACAGTAAGTGAAAATGTTGCACAAATAAAAACAAATAGTGCTATTATTGATGTTGGGTTATCAAACTGGTGGATGGTAAGAAAGCCTCGACCTGTATTGAGTAAACTTCCACCTGAATCTCCGTTGCTAACAGGGCAACGTGTTCTTGATACTTTTTTCCCTCTTGCAAAAGGTGGTACTGCAGCTATTCCGGGCCCCTTTGGAAGTGGCAAGACAGTTACACAACAACAGCTAGCAAAGTGGGCAGATAGTAACATAATCGTATACGTTGGGTGTGGAGAGAGAGGAAATGAAATGACAGAAATTCTCACTACCTTTCCTGAATTAGAAGATCCCAAATCAAAACGACCACTTATGGAACGAACCATACTTGTTGCCAATACTTCTAATATGCCAGTAGCAGCCCGCGAAGCAAGCATCTATACAGGTATTACTATGGGCGAATATTATCGAGATATGGGGTATGATGTAGCCTTAATGGCAGATAGTACATCTAGATGGGCAGAAGCTTTAAGAGAAATTTCGGGAAGATTAGAAGAAATGCCAGGAGAAGAAGGATATCCTGCTTATTTAGGAAGCAGGTTAGCCGAATTTTATGAAAGAGGAGGAAAGGCAGTTGTAATTTCTCCAGAAGAGAGAATTGGTTCCTTAACGTTAGTTGGTGCTGTTTCCCCACCAGGAGGGGATTTTTCTGAACCCGTTTCGCAAAATACCCTGAGAGTAACAAGGGTATTCTGGGCTCTTGATGCGAATTTGGCATCACGAAGACATTTTCCATCTATTAATTGGTTAACCAGTTATTCTTTGTATGCAAATGATATGAATGAGTGGTATAAGGATAATGTATCTTCTGATTGGATTAAAAGAAGACAAGAAGCATTAGAAATATTGCAAAGAGAGTCAGAATTGCAAGAGATTGTGCAATTGATAGGTTATGATGCATTACCAGAACCAGAAAAAGGCATTTTAGATACCGCTCGTTCGATTCGAGAGGACTTTTTGCAGCAAAGTGCTTATGATGACGTGGATACCTATTCTTCGATTAAAAAACAGTATATGATGCTTTCAATTATCTTAGAGTTTGGAAAACTCGAAGCTGAAGCAATAAAAAAAGGTATTTCATCTTCCAAAGTGGGATCATTAGAAGTACGAAAACAGATTTCTATGATAAAGTGGACGAAAGAAGAACAGATAGACCAACTTATTAATGAGATCAAGGTAAATATGAAACAACAATTTGACAAATTGCTAATGGAGATAACCATTTAAAATGTCGAATGTTGCATTTAAAACATTATCAAAAATAGCTGGCCCCCTGATATTTGTAGAAGGAGTCAATGATGCCGCATATGGGGAAATTGTTGAGATCAAGCTGGCTAATGGAGACCGTCGTCAAGGCCAAGTACTAGATACGCGAAAGGGTTTAGCCATTGTTCA
>JAICQW010000130.1 GCA_025937665.1 Nitrososphaeraceae archaeon
ACTTCAATTAATTTTCTTTGAAGGGGAGCATCCAAGCCGACACTGCTGAAGTATGGTGGATAGTAACATAATTTTTAGTCTAACAACATATAAGATAATTTGTTCAAAATCTCCTATCGTTTCTTAGAAAGAGTTCAACCTGAAGCTAACTCCTCTTGATAATTAGACTAATATATCGTATCAAAATAACACCTCAAATGTTTTCCACAACTACAATGCCGATTTCAGTCACATGATATAGAAGAACTTTTATACCTTGGAGGTCGATTTTGGCTTATTGAATAGTTCGCATTTTCTTTCTCTTTTGTTCATTTTAGGTCTAACGCTAAGCCTAATGGCAACACCTTCATTAATGTCGACAGCAAAAAGTCTATTTGCATTTGCTCAACCAATAGCTACAGACGCTGGCGATAAACGTCCGAACATATTAGTCATAATGGGTGATGATTTCGGATTCTCAGATATTGGTCCGTTTGGTAGCGAAATCTCTACTCCTAATCTTGATGCTCTTGCAAAGGAAGGAAAGATACTTACTAATTATCACACTTATGCCACTTGCTCACCCGCTAGGTCAACCCTCCTAACAGGAGTTGACAACCATATAGTGGGCCTTGGTACAATGAATGAATTGATGGCACCGAATCAAGTAGGCAAGCCTGGCTATGAAGGATACTTGAATAATAACGCTCCAACCGTTACTCAAATGCTAATGGATTCTGGCTATCACACATTAATGTCTGGTAAATGGCATCTTGGAGAAGACCTAAACAGGACTAGTCCCTTTGCTAAAGGTTTCGAGGAAAGCTTTTCGTTACTAGAAGGTGGTGCACAACACTTTAATTCTGGTCTCTATGCAGTTGGTCATCATGTTACCTTTGCGAATAATAGCGAGATTGTTCCTCGACCTGATAATAAAACATACTCTAATGATCTTTACACCAATATCATGCTTTCATTACTCAAGAAATACCAAGGGGATGGTAAGCCCTTTTTCGCATACTTATCATTCCAAGTGGCACATACTCCATTCCAAGCTCCACAAGAGTATATCAAAAAATATGAAAACATGTACAACATTGGACATGATAAGATAAGAGAGCAAAGGTTCGAGAAACAAAAGGACTTAGGAATATGGTCCAATGATATGGACACTCCTGAATATAACCCTGCAATTACACCATGGTCTAATGTTACAAAGGATCAACAAGAATATAGGAGCAAAGTAATGGCAGTGCATGCTGCGATGATTGACAATATGGACGAAAACATAGGCAAAGTGATACAGTACTTAAAACAGACAGGAGAATATGACAATACTCTAGTCATTTTCACATCAGACAATGGATCTACGGAACCACTTGAGATGGCTGATTTTGCAACGGTTGGAGTGAATCCTAATGACCAGCGAAATTTTGTAAGTAAATTTAACAATAGCATAAATAATCTCGGAAACTCAGATTCAGTTGTAGGTTTCGGTCCTTGGGGAGAAGCACAATCAGTTTCTCCTCTGTCAGGGTATAAAACAACTCAGTCCGAAGGTGGTATAAGAGCCCCTTTTGTGGTAAAGCTTCCTGGGAATGAGTCATTGAGTAACACATCAAGGGGTCCCGAAATAGTGCGGACGTTTACACATGTGAGAGACATGACACCTACGTTTCTTGAATATGCAGGTGTTGAATTGCCGGGTTCAACCTATAAAGGTAACACCGCATATCCCATTATGGGAAAATCTCTGAAACCGCTTTTTGACGGGCAGATAAGTAACGTGTATGATGATAATGAGATTATAGCGCAAGAGCTCTTCAACAATTCTGCTGTCTTTATGGGCCAGTGGAAGGCAGTGAAAAATGCTCCTCCATTAGGGACAGATAATTGGCAGCTATTCAATCTAACTAGTGATGTAGGCGAAAATCATGACCTTGCAAGACAGCATCCAGATATTCTGCAAAAGCTTGTATCTGCTTACGGCGAATATTCAAAAAAAGTTGGAATCGTTATCCCGGATTTTGGAAATATGAGTACAGCTCTTGAATCAACCGAGAAACTAGCGCCAACCTAGAATGTGGTGCTCTTCGGTACTTGAATTTTTGTACTTTATATGCGTCCAATCGCCATTTTAAGTATGTGAATTTAAGTTCCTAGTACACAAAAAAAGAATATAGTTTTAATCCGTCATCCCAACCGGTTATTTCAGTTTGCCAGAAATATCTAGATTATCATCTTTTCTTTTTTTCCGATACCATAAATAAAATCATCTCGGTCTGTCCGGAGTAAATTATTCACATTCTTATCAACCAAGCAAATCTTTTTGAACGTTTCGTTCTATCATAAAAGAATAGTTATTTTTATCACAATTTCTTTTTTTCAGATACTATGTAAATCATATAGAATAAATTTATACTCCAAATAGCTACGAATAATCTTAAAGATGGATTCAATTTTCATCCCCGTCTATTTCAACGCTGAAGTCTTGAAAATATGGATTAGTTTCTGAGAGATAACCTTATTAGCGCAAATCTTATGTGATGATTGTGTCAGAAAGTACCATACATGATGCACTTAACCAAGCATTGGTTCACTTGAATAATAAAGACAATAGAAATGCATATTTTGATTTGTACGATGGGTCTCTAATTACCCATGGCCTTCCTCCTGACATTGAGCCTAATAAAGCAGGCCTCAAGACTTTTTATGTTGGACTTTGGCAGGCCTTTCCAGATCTAAATGTCATCTACGATGATGTTCTTATAAATAACAACAAAGCCGCTATCAGATTTACTATGAATGGGACACATAAGGGAAAGTTCTTGGGAATCCCACCTAGCAACAAACTGTTTAGAGTTCAGGGGATGAGCCTTCTCGCATTTAGGGAGGCAAAATGCATAGAACGATGGGAGTTGATAGATATACTGGCAATGATTGAACAATTAAGCCCTAGGCAGCAAATATCTGCATTGATGAACAACATATTTGAATTTGCGGAAGTAAAAGCAAACAAAGAGCTCAAAGAAAAAATAAATCGACTATTTCACATGCGTCATACATAAGTGGAGTCGCTCAGACCAGACTATATGGAAACTGATACATGCGATGATTTGGATTCATATTCTGCTTGGTCCCACATAGTAGATGGGTTCTATAGTATGTTACTATTAATCACTTCTTTAAGTAGTCCCATCACTGTTACTATTATGTGGATAAACGGTTAGATGCGAATCTAAAATCTCCGTCATCTGAAACCACATTCGATTCTCTGTTCTTTGGATTAGGAATTGTCTGAACTTTTCCGATAGTTGTTGTTAGTTTCATGGGCATAGTACTAAATCTCCTTTAATCTCACTGTATATCGGTAATCTCAATTATATGAACCGACTTAGTTAATGGGGCCAGTGGGATTCGAACCCACGACCGCCAGCGCCCCGGGCCAATACCTCGAAGAAATAAATTCAAATCTGCCGAGTTGGTATCCTGCCAAGCTAGACGATGGCCCCCTACGACTTAGACAAATGGAGAGCTTTTTAAATGTAGTATTACCCGTTTTCAACATGAAAACATACTTTAGTCCGAAAACATAAAGTCCTGGTCCTTACATCATAGAATGAAGAATTTAAATCCGATTAACTTGGTTATCCTACTACTGCATAACACATGGATTACACTAATTACCTTTCCATATTATACGACTATGAAAAAAAAGATGTAGGAAGTGAGGAAAAGTCAATTTTATTTAAAGTGATAAACAGTGTCGATCTTTCTGCGCAAATAGGATCTTATTTGAAATTAAGAGACAAGAATCCGATCGGTGACAGCTCAGCTATGTCAAGATTACTGGGACTCAAACTTCTTTCAGAAAAAAAGGGATTGATATTAAGGGGTACAAGAAAATATCAATTAACCAGTACTGGCTTATTCTATGTCCTTACCGAGACCAGAACATATCCCCCAAGTCTCTTGAAAAAGTATAGCGATGATCCTATTCTCCAGGCTCTACTGTATCAGTATTTTGAGGTAGATTCAATATCCTCCAGTACGGGGAGATTTTTCTCGCTCATCACTCAATATCTTAGACAATGTTGTAGGATTACGTTGAACTGGTTGGAAGACACTCAGAACTCTAATGAGGAACATAAAAACAAACTGATGAATCATCTACTCTTTGAATTAGAATTGAATGCAAAATTACTAGCGTTAAGGATTCTTATTATGTACTCCGATTCAAATATTCTCTCTAATACTCCAAAGTCGGAATCTGGTGATTCAGATGTTGCATATTATGAATTAGAAAGCAATATGAAAGAAACTCTTGCAAAAGATAATAAATTCATCGAACTCTTGAATCAAACAAATGCAGACTTTAAGAATGGTCTTAAGGAATTCACAAATTCTAACTAGTTACCAATTGCTTTAATGTTCTAATACGCTATTTTACACAACTATTACTTTGTATCCACCGGTCTTGCTTCTAGTGTAACTTGAATCTCTAGCGACTCTCCATCTCTGAGAATACCAAGAGTTATTGTATCTCCCTCAATCTTGTTGTTTGCGATATATGTTGACATGTCTCTCAGATTTTCTATGGGTTGCTTGTCTGCAGAAATAATGATATCTCCACCCAGCTCTACTTTTGTTCCATTGATATCTGTAATCCTGTAGCCACCCTCAAGTCCTGCTTTGTCTGCAGGTCCATCTGAAATAGTTCCAACTACCAAGATTCCTGTACTCTGATTAGCCTTTAGTTCAGAAGCAATATCCTCATCCATATCAATACCATCAATGCCCAACCAAAGAGGTTGTTCATTGAGTCTTAATGGTCTTTCAGCCAGTACCACATTTATTATTTGGAATTTACCATCTCTAATTACAGTCAAATTTACGCCTTGTCCTACTTTCTTTTGTTGCTCCAAATATACTAATATGTCATCAATTTTGGAAACGTTTTGATTATCAATCTTTACAATGACATCTCCAAACAAATTTGTTTTTCTTCCATTAATTTCTACCATTTTGTCTCCTCCCTGGATCCCAGCTTTAGCCGCTGGTCCTCCAGGACTAGTATCAATCACAAGAAATCCTTTCGTCAGATTTAGCTTCATTACTGATGCAATCTGTTCATTAACATCAACTCCTGAAATTCCAATCCATGGGTGCTTGTAAGTGTGCTCTGATATCAAAACTGGGACTACTCTTTGTAAAGTACTTGCCGGAATGGCAAACCCCACACCAGAATATTCACCTGTTACTGAAAAAATGGCGCTATTAATCCCAATCACTTGACCCCTCAAATTGAGCAGTGGTCCTCCGGAATTTCCGGGGTTTATTGCTGCATCTGTCTGGATTAT